>JBAZFB010000003.1 GCA_041653595.1 Candidatus Omnitrophota bacterium
CCCGCAAGGCGTCGGGTTCCAGATAATCCAGTCTTATATAGCGCTCGGGTCCGGCGGCCCGTTCGGGGTCGGGCTCGGCCAGTCGCGGCAGAAATTGCTCTATCTCCCGGGTGCGCATACGGATTTTATATTTTCCATAATCGGGGAGGAGCTGGGCCTCATAGGCGCCGGCGCGGTGATAATCCTCTTCGCGCTCTTCATCTGGCTGGGTTTCAGGATAGCGCTTAGGGCGAGGGACCTCTTCGGGCACCTGGTCGCGCTGGGGGTCGTCTCGATCATCGGGCTCGAGGCGGTCATCAATATCGCCGTCGCTACCGGTTCTATGCCGACTAAGGGACTGCCGCTGCCGTTCATAAGCTACGGAGGCTCGTCGCTCGTCTTCGACATGATCGGAGTGGCGCTTCTGCTCAATATTGCCAAATACAGCGAGAGCCCTTATGAGAAAGAAGAATAGTTATATGAATCCCGGTCATAAACATTATATAAACGGGATGAAGATACTTATCGCGTGCGGAGGGACAGGAGGGCATATCTTCCCAGGGTTGAGCCTTGCCCAGGAGATAAAGGAGAGGGGGGCCGGCGAGGTCCTGCTCGTCGGGACGGACCATCCCCTCGAGATGAGACTCTTCGGGTCGTTCGATATTCCCTACAGGCTTATGCCCGTGGCGAAACTATCTGCGAACCCGGTAAAGTTCCTGAAATTCCTCGCGCGGTTCACCTCGGCTTGCCTGAGGTCCGGCAAGTTGTTATTTGATTATAAGCCCGATATCGTGGTCGGTTTCGGCGGATATGCTTCATTCCCGATATGCAAATTCGCCGCGCTCATGGGAAAACCGCTTTTTCTGCACGAGCAGAATTGCGAGGCCGGGATGGCGAACAAGATATTGGCGCTTCTGGCGAGGCGCGTCGCGGTGAGTTTCAAGGAGACGGAAAAGGCCTTCGGGAGGAAAGCGGTATTTACCGGCAACCCCATACGCAAGAAACTCCTGATGACAAAAAGAGAGGACGCGCGAAGGTTTTATAAGTTCAGCCCGGACAAATTCACGGTACTTATCCTCGGAGGGAGCCAGGGCGCGCAGAAGATAAACATGATAGTAGGGGATATGCTGGGGACCTTGAGCGATGAAGAAAAAAAGCAGGTTAACATACTGCATATCGCCGGGATGAAGAATATCGATGATGTTCGGAAAAAATACGAAGGGAGCGGCGTTGACGGCTGCGTATGCGATTTCGTCGGGGATATAGGATACGCGTACGCGATGGCGGACCTCATCGTCTCTCGCGCCGGGGCTACGGCGCTCTTTGAGATCGCGGCCCTTGGCAAACCATCGATAATGGTCCCTTACAGGTTCGCCGGCGGACACCAGTACCATAACGCCGCCGCGCTCGAGAAGACAGGCGGGACGGTCATCATGGACGAGCTCGGCCTCACGCCCCAGATGCTGAAGGACAAGATATTTGAGTTGAAGGACGACAAGGCGAAACTTAAGATGATGTCGGATGCCGCCAAAAGGTTTGCTGTACCCGATGCGGCTAAGCGTCTTGCCGATTGTATCATACCTTGAAATTTAGCGTCTTGCGAAGAGCCGGTTTATGACGCAGTAGGTATTAGATGAAGCGAGTAATAAATAAGGCCGAGCGAGACTTAAATTTCAAGGGATAAAACAATATTATAAGGTGATCATGAAACTAAAAGGTAAGAAGCACATTCATTTTATCGGCATCGGCGGCATCGGGATGAGCGCTATCGCTTTCGTCCTGCTAAAGAAGGGCCATAAGGTCTCCGGCTCGGACGTCAGGCGTTCGCGCATCATCGAGAAGCTCGAATCTCTCGGCGGCAAATTCCACGACGGCCATCACGAGAAGAACATAGAGGGCGCCGATATCGTCGTATTCTCGTCATCGATCACTCCGGAGAACCCGGAGCTAAAGGCCGCGCGCAATAAAAAGATAACGACGCTCCACCGCGCCGATATGCTTGCCCTGATAATGAACGGCAGGAAAGGGATCGCGGTTACCGGCGCCCACGGCAAGACGACGACATCATCGCTCATCGCCCATATCTTATACAGGGCGGGGCTCGACCCGACCGCGATCCTCGGCGGCGAGGTGAAATCACTGGAGGGCAACGCGAGGGTAGGAAAGGGCGGGCATTTTGTGGTGGAGGCGGACGAGAGCGACGGCTCGTTCGTCCACCTGAAACCGCTCTACGGGGTCATCACGAATATCGACGCCGAACACCTCGATTATTACAGGAACATGGGGGAGATAATATCCTGGTATTTGAAATTCATCGAGAAGATCAAGCCGGGCGGGAAACTCTTCGCATGCGGCGACTGCGATAACTTGAAGCGGGCGCTCCGCGGTTATCCCAAGGAGGTCGTCACCTTCGGCCTTTCGGCCGGCGGCGATATATTTCCCGGGAAGATAAAGATGCACGACTCGCATTCCGAGTTCGAGATAATCTACCGCGGCAAGAACCTGGGGCGGGCCGCGATAAATATCCCGGGGATACATAACATCTCGAACGCAATGGCCGCGTTCGCCGTGGCGCTGGAGCTGGGCCTTGATTTCGGGACGATAAAGAAGGCGGTCGAGGATTTTACCGGCGCCGCGCGGAGGTTCCAGGTCAAGTATTCCGGAAACGGGATAAAGGTGATAGACGATTACGCGCACCATCCGGCCGAGATAAAGGCGACTATATTGGCTGCTAAGAACTGGAAACCCGCGCGGCTTATAGCGGTCTTCCAGCCGCACCGCTTCTCCAGGACCAAGTACCTGAAGGACAGGTTCGGGAACTGTTTCGATATGGCCGACCGGCTGATACTTACGGATATTTACGCGGCGTCTGAGGACGAGCTCGATAATGTCTCCGGAAAAAGTATCTACGAGGAAGTGAAAAAGCACGGCCACAAGGACGTCATATACCTGCCCAAGAAAGAATTAAAAGAATATCTCTTGAGGGATATAAAACGCGGTGATATGGTCCTGATGATGGGCGCCGGGGATATTACCTCGATAGCCGGGGAGATGGCGCAGGAGCTTTCGAAAAAGAGAGGCAAGATATCAAGAAAGAACCCTTAGGCTTCATAAAGGGCTCGGTCAAGCTCGACGAGCCGATGGACCGCCATACGACATTCAAGATAGGCGGGCCGGCGGATATTTTTGTCTGTCCGGAGGACGTCGACGACCTGCTGGTTATCCTGCGCTACGCCGTTTCGCATAAAGCGGATTATTTCATGATCGGCGGGGGCAGCAAGCTCCTGGTCGGGGACAAGGGCATCCGGGGGTTTGTCGTCTCTTTAGGATCGCCGTCCTTCAGCGGGATAGAATTCGACGGGGATACGGCCATCGCGGGCTGCGGGATAAAGACCCACGAGCTTATAACGAAGGCCGCGGAGAAGGACCTGGGAGGCCTTGAGTTCCTCGCCGGGATACCCGGGACGCTCGGCGGCGCCATCACGATGAACGCCGGGTGGCCGTCAAGGGCGATAGGGGATCTCGTCGAGGAGATAACCGCGCTCAAGGACCTCGAGAAGGTGAAACTGGGCAAAGAGAGCCTTAAATTCTCGTACCGTTCCTCTAACCTCGACGGTTTGGTCCTGGTTTCGGCCAGGCTCAAGCTGGAAAAGAAGGCCAAGGATAAGATAGAGGCCGAAACGAAGAAAAACCTGGAGAAAAAAAGAAAAACGCAGGAGCTCGGCTATCCCAGCGTGGGGAGTATCTTTCTCAACCCGTCTGGAAGTTCGCCGGCCTGGGAGCTTATAGATAAGTGCGGCTTGAGAGGAAAATCGGTAGGGGGCGCTGCGGTCTCGGAGAAGCACGCGAACTTCATCATAAACAGGGGAAATGCCTCGGCCTCCGACGTCAGGAAATTAATAGATGAGATACAAAAAATAGTTTTTAAAGAACATCAAATTATGTTAAAATTAGAGACTAAATTAATAGGAGAGTTTTAATGGATAAGGTGGGGTCGAGGATAGGAGTCCTGATGGGCGGGCCATCCGCCGAGAGGGACGTCTCGCTGCGCTCGGGAAGGGCCATAACAGACGCTTTGTTGAGCAAGGGCTACAACGCGATCCCTATGGAGATATGGCTCCCGACGAGAGACGAACTGAGGTCGGCGGGTATCGACGTCGCCTTCATCGCCCTACACGGGACATTCGGCGAGGACGGACAGATACAGACGATATTAGAGGACCTCAGGATACCCTATACCGGCTCGAAAGTAAAAGCGAGCCAGCTCGGCATGGATAAGATCGCCTCGCGTAAGTTGTTCAAAAAAGCCGGGCTCAACATCCCGGGATACCACGTGATCGAGAACGGGACCAGGCCGAAACTGAAATTCCCGGCGCCGGTCGTCGTCAAGCCCTCGGCGCAGGGCTCTTCGGTCGGGGTTTCTATAATAGACAAGGTCGAGGAGCTGGACGGCGCCATTAAGGAAGCGTTCAAGTTCGGCGAACAGGTGCTCCTCGAGGAGTTCATACACGGAAAAGAGCTTACCGTGGGGATAGTCGACGACAAGCCGCTGCCCGTGATACAAGTCGTCCCGAAAAGGCGTTATTACGATGAGGTCGCCAAATATACGGCCGGGATGACCGACTATCTCTGTCCCGCGCCCATATCCGAAGGAGAGGCGAGGCTCGCGCAGGACGCCGGCATCAAGGCGCATAACGCCCTCGGCTGCAGGTCTTTTTCCAGGGTCGATATGATACTTGACGACGGGGGGAAGATAGTCGTCCTCGAGGTAAATACGATACCGGGAATGACCCAGCTCAGCCTCCTGCCGAAGGCCGCGAAGGCGAGAGGGATGGATTTTCCGTTGTTGTGCGAGAAGATGCTCGAATCGGCTTTTAAATAATATGGCGAGAAAAAGGAAATCAGGCTCGGAAGCCTCAAAGCAGTTCGGCGGTTTCATGAAACGCAACAGGGTTGCGGTCACCGCCATTGTGGTATTGGCGCTCGCGGTGATAGCAGCCGGCCTGTGGCTAAAGGATTTTCTCTGCGCCGCGCCGTCTTTTGAGGTAAAAAAGGTCGAGATAGTAAAACCTGGCGGCGAAGGGAACTTATATATACAAAAGGAATATTTTAACCTCGAATTTCCCGTCAATTTTTTCACGGTGGATACCGCGGCGCTCGCCGGCAAGATAAAAGCGGCGCACCCCGAATTCCAGATAGTGGTGATAACCAAGTTCCTGCCCAACCGCATCATCGCGAATATAAAGGACAGGGAGGCGGTGGCGAGGATAAGGTTTGGGAGGGTCCTGCCGGTGGATTTCGACTGCGTCATCGTCTCGGATACAGGCAGCCTCGATTCGCTCCCCCTTATTACCGGCCTTGAGTCCCGGCTCGCGGACCCCAAAGCGGGCACGAGGGTGAAGTCGAGGAGGCTCAACACCGCCCTCGATATCCTCCGTCGCATCTATTCGAGGAAGGAGTTCGCGAGATCGGCGGTCACGTCCGTCGATATGACATATCCGGAAAAGGCTTTTTTCGTGATGGACGGGATGACGATAGTGGTCGGCAATAATGATCTCGACAGGAAGCTAGATTCGCTGGCCGCGGCGCTGAGCAATCCAAAGGTGGACAGGTCGAAGATCAATTCGATGGACCTCAGGTTCACCGATGCCGCGGTGACGTTTAAACCGGAAAAGAAATGAAGAAGATATTAGCCGGACTGGATATAAGCGAGGATTTCGTGACCTGCTCGGTCTGTTCGACCGAGGAGAAGGATACCTTGTCGCTGTTGGGATCCGCCTCGGTGCCGTCGAGGGGGATGGATAACGGCGCGATATCGGATATAAGCGAGGTAGCTTTGTCGGTCGCCTCAGCCGTCGAAAAAGCGGAGGCCTCGGCGAAGACAAAGATCGTATCCCTCGTGACTAACTGCGACGGCGCGAGCCTGCGCGTCTATAACACCAAGGGGAGCGTGACCGTCGCCGAGAAAGAGAATGAGATAAGCAGGCACGAGGTCGAGCGGGTGACCGAGGCCGCCAGGACGATAGCGCTTCCCTTCGACAGGGAGATAGTCCATTCGATAACGCGCGATTTTATCCTCGACGGCCAGGACGGGATCAAGGACCCGACCGGGATGTTCGGCACGCGGCTTGAGGCGGACATGGAATTCGTGACTGCCCTGGTGACCAACCTCCACAATGTCAGGAGATCGATAAATACGGCGGGTTTTGAGATCAGGGATATAATCCTCTCGGGCATAGCGGCCGGGCACGCGATACTTGAAGAACTCGAGAAGGAATTGGGCGTAATATTCATTTTCATCTCCTATTCCGCCACGCATATGATCGTGTATAACGGCGGCGAGATCAAATCGATCGAGATAATACCGGCCGGCAGCGGCGGGATGGCCGGGCTCATCGCCGATAATTTCAAGATACCACGCGAGTACGCGGCAGACCTGTTGAAACGTGAGATATCCCTTGATAAGCCCGCGGCCGTTGAACCGGCCGCGCAGGGGAGCGCTTCGCCGGAGGGGGACAAGCTGGTCCTGAGGCTGGGCGGTTCGAGCCGCTCCCTTTCGAGGAAGGCCCTCGCCGAGGCGGTAAGGCCGGAGGCCGAGGGGCTGATAAAAGAGATAGGCGGAAAGCTGAAGGATATGCGTGCCGCCAAGGAAGCCGCGATGGGATGCGTGGTCGCCGGCGACCTGACCTCGCTGGGAGGTTTCCTTGAGATGCTGGAATTATCGCTCAGCATGCCGGTGAAGATGGGGCTCGTCAAGGGTGTTACCGGCGGGGATATGGCGCGGGCCGGCGCCGGACAGATAGCCTCGGTCGGGCTGGTAAAATACTGGGCCAGGGAAGGCGCGAAGAGAAAGGTCCGGAAGAATATCTTCGGGAACACGCCTTTAGGTAAGCTCGTCGACAGGGTAAACCGGATATTCAGCGAGTATTTCTAAAAGATGATCCCTGAAAATATACAGGCCATAAAGGAGCGTATCCGCCTCGCGGCCGGGAAGATAGGGAAGAACGACCGGGATATCACGCTCGTCTGCGTGACCAAGGCCGTAGGCGTCCCGCAGATAGAAGAGGCCCTTGCCGCGGGAGTTACGGATATAGGCGAAAGCTATGTGCAGGCCGCGGAGATAAAATTTAAGGCGATAGAATACAGGGCAAAGTGGCACCTTATCGGCCACCTGCAGACAAATAAGGTCAAGGAGGCGGTGAGGATGTTCGATCTCATCCACTCGGTGGATTCCCTGAAACTGGCCGAGGAGATATCGAGACGGTCGGCCGGGCTCCTGGACCCGAAGAAGGTATTGATAGAGGTCAAGACTTCGGAGGAGGCGACAAAATACGGGGTATTGCCGGAGCAGTCGCTTCCCCTTATAGAAAAGATAGCCGTATTACCCCATATAAAGGTCATGGGCCTGATGACGATGGCGCCGTTCACTGAGAACCCGGAGGATTCGAGGCCGTATTTTGAGAGGTTGAAGAAATTGTCCCTGCTTATCTTGACGAAAAGGATCAGGAATGTGGACATGAGGTATCTCTCGATGGGCATGACCCAGGATTTCGAGGTAGCGATAGAGGAAGGCGCGAATATAATAAGGATAGGGCATGCGATATTTGGCGGATAAAAGAATAGGCGTCATCGGCCTGGGGAATATGGGTGGGGCGATAATAAACGGCCTCCTCTTATCCGGCGCCGTCAGAAGGACGGGTATTACAGGTTTTGATAACGACCGGGCCAAACGCGTGGTTGCCGTTAAGAAATATGGAATATTGGCAACCGGATCCATATCGGAGACCGTAGCGCACAGCGATATCGTCATCTTCGCGGTCAAGCCGCAAAATATCGGCGAGGTATTAGAAGAGGTATCTTTTTACGGCAAGGGCCGGTTATATATCTCGATCGCGGCCGGGATAAATACCCGCAGGATAGAGAAGGCCCTTGCGCGCATACGAAGGCCCCGCGTCATAAGGGTGATGCCGAATACGCCGGCGCTTGTAGGCGAGGGCATCACGGCTGTTTGCAGAGGCAGATACGCGACTGCCGGAGACCTGAAGGCCGCGGACAAGATATTTTCGAGCGTTGGGGATACGGTAGATTTAAACGAGAAATATTTTGACCTCGTCACCGCGGTATCGGGAAGCGGCCCGGCCTATTTCTTTTACCTCAAAGAGGCGCTCATAGAATCTGCTGTCAGCCTCGGGATGGACAGGGCTACGGCAAAAAAGCTCGTATCGAAGACCGCCCTCGGCGCGGCGCGGCTGCTTATAGAATCGGGGCATGAGCCGCAGGTCCTGCGCCGGAGCGTGACGTCAAAGGGCGGCACTACCGAACAGGCGATAAAAGTATTCGACCGCGCGGGGATGAAGAGTATAGTCGGAAAGGCCGTGACCGCCGCGGCGCGCCGTTCAAAAGAATTATCGGGGGAATAAGGGATGTTCGTATTGAGCAATCTGATATTCTGGGCCGCGCGCCTGCTTGAGATCCTGCTAAATATATTATGTATCCTGATATTTTTCCGGGCGGTCATAAGCTGGGTCAATCCCGACCCGTTCAACCCGCTTGTGCAGTTCCTGAACAGGTCCACCGACCCGATACTGGCGCCTATAAGGAGGTTCATCCCCCCGTTGGGGTCCATGGACATCTCGCCGTGGATAGCGACGATAGTCCTCTATTCCGTAAATAAATATTTTCTGGTGCCGACACTTCTGGAACTGGCGATGAGGTTAAGGTAATAGCCGCATCCCGGAAATAAGGAGAGACAAATGCACGAGCTGAAGACAAAGATCGAAGATACGATCAAATTCATAAAGGTCGAGTTGAAAGAGACACCGAAGATCGACATCGCCATAATCCTGGGGACCGGCCTGGGCAACCTCGCCGAGAAGATAAAAGAGAAGAGGAGCATAGAATATTGGAAGATACCCAATTTCCCGGTATCTACGGTCAAGGGGCACAAAGGCGAGCTCGTATTCGGCAAGATAGGCGACAAGAATGTCGTCGCGATGGAAGGCAGGTTCCACTATTATGAGGGGTACCCGCTGGACCAGGTCACTTATCCGGTCAGGGTGGTAAAGGCGCTCGGCGCTAAGATACTCGTCGTCTCTAATGCCGCGGGCGGTATGAACCCGGCTTACAAGGCCGGAGACCTCATGGCGATAGCCGACCACATAAATTTTACCGGGGTAAATCCCCTGATAGGGCCGAATGACGAATCGCTCGGCCCTAGGTTCCCGGATTTCTGCGACCTTTACGACCCGAAGCTTATCGCCTTGGCCGAAGAGATCGCGAAGGAAGAGAAGATCAGGATGCATAAGGGCGTATATGTAGGCATCACCGGCCCGAACCTCGAGACGCGCGCGGAGTATAAGTTCTTCCAGATGATCGGCGCCGACGCGGTAGGGATGTCGACCGTTCCGGAAGTCATCGTGGCCAGGCACGCGGGGTTGCGCATATTCGGCATAAGCGTCATCACCGACGTCTGCCTCCCTGAGACGCTCAAACCATGCAATATAGATGAGATAATAAAGACGGCGAACGAGGCCGAACCGAAACTCACGAAATTGATATATACCCTGATAGAGAGAATATGAATTATAAAGACACGCTGAACCTGCCCAAGACGGATTTCCCGATGAAGGCCGACCTCCCGAAGAGGGAGCCGGAGATGCTGAAATCCTGGCAGGATAATGATATCTACGGCCGGATAAGGAAGAAATTCGCCGGCAAGCCGAAGTATATCCTGCACGACGGGCCGCCGTATGCCAACGGCGATATCCATATCGGCCACGCCTTGAACAAGACACTTAAGGACATAGTCGTCAAATATAAGACGATGCGCGGCTTCGATTCGCCCTATGTCCCGGGATGGGACTGCCACGGGCTTCCGGTCGAGCACGCCTTATTTAAAGAGCTCAAGATATCAAAGGGGCAGATAGGCCAGCTTGAATTCCGTAAGAAGGCCGCGGATTACGCGCTCAGGTTTGTCGGGACGCAGAAAGAGCAGTTCAAGCGCCTCGGGGTGTTCGGCGACTGGGACGACCCGTACCTCACGCTCAAGCCCGAGTATGTCGCCGGGATCATACGCTCGTTCGGGAAACTTGTCGAAGGCGGTTATGTCTATAAGGGGGTAAAGCCGGTCAACTGGTGCGTGCGCTGCGAAACAGCGCTCGCCGAGGCAGAGGTGGAATACGCGGACCATACCTCGCCGTCGATATTCGTGAAGTTCAAGGTCATAGACAGGAGATTCCCGGACGGAAAACATTTCCTGGTGATCTGGACGACGACTCCCTGGACCCTGGTCGCGAATGTCGCGGTCGCGGTCCATCCCGCCCTCGACTACGTGACGGTCGAGGCCGGCGGAGAGCACTATATACTCGCGAAGGACCTTCTTGAGTCCGTCGCGGCCAAGGCAGGTTTTAAAGATCATAAAGTCATCTCGACCATAAAAGGCAAGGACCTCGAAGGCCTCCTGTATAAACACCCGTTCATTGAGAGGGAAGGGAAGGTAGTCCTCGCGGACTACGTCTCTAACGAGGAGGGCGCCGGATGCGTACACACCGCGCCGGGCCACGGGATGGAAGATTACCTTACGGGACAAAAATACGGCCTGCCGACGATAATGCCCGTAGACGAGAGGGGATTATTCGACAAGACCGCCGGCGAATTCGCCGGGATGCATGTCTTCAAGGCGAACGGCGCGATACTGGAGAGGCTGATGAAGGACGGCAACCTCCTGTATTCGGGGACGATCGCGCATTCTTATCCGCATTGCTGGAGGTGCAAGGAGCCGGTCATATTCAGGGCGACGGTCCAGTGGTTCATAAATGTAGACCATAACGCGCTGAGGAAACAGACGCTCGAAGAGATAAAGCGCGTGAGATGGGTCCCTTCTATCGGCGAGAACAGGATATCGGCGATGATAGAGAACCGGCCGGACTGGTGCCTCTCGCGCCAGAGGTACTGGGGCGTGCCGATACCGGCATTCTACTGCGAATCGTGCAAGAAACCGGTGCTCGATCCCGGCCTGATAAACCATATCGCTGACCTTATGGAAAAAGAAGGTTCGAACGTATGGTTCAGCAAGGCCGCCGAGGAGCTGATGCCCGCGGCGTTCGAGTGCCCGGAGTGCAAAGGCAAAAAATTCAGGAAGGAAGAGGATATACTCGACGTCTGGTTCGACTCCGGCGTCAGCCACCAATCCGTATTGAGGAAAAGGAAAGAACTCGCCTTCCCGGCAGACCTTTACCTGGAGGGGAGCGACCAGCACCGCGGGTGGTTCCAGGCCGCGGTACTTACCTCTATGCCAATAGAGCATAAGCCGCCGTTTAGGAGCGTCCTAACGCACGGTTTCGTCGTCGACGGCGATGGGAGGAAGATGTCGAAATCCCTGGGCAACGTAATCTCGCCGCAGGACGTGATAAAGACGCACGGCGCCGACGTCCTGAGGATGTGGGTCGCGTCGTGCGATTACTACGAGGATATAAGGATATCGAAAGAGATAATAGAGCGCACTTCCGAGGCGTACCGCAAGATCAGGAACACGGCTCGCTTTATACTGGGGAACCTTTTCGATTTCGACCCGGGCAAAGACAGGCTCGCGCATAAAGACCTCCTTGAGATAGATAAATGGGCGGTCTCGAAGGCCTTCTCGCTGGTCCATGAGATAGAAGGTTATTATGACGCCTTCGAGTTCCACAAGGTCTTCCGCGCCCTGTACAGCTTTTGCACCGTTGAGCTTTCCAGTTTTTATCTTGACGTTTCAAAGGACAGGTTGTATACTTATGCGCCGAACTCGAAAGAGCGGAGGTCGTGCCAGACCGTGATCTATGAGATAGTGATGGCCCTGGCGAAAACGCTCGCGCCGGTGGCGCCGTTTACGGCCGATGAGATATGGCAGAAGGCCAGGAGGGATGACCCGGAATCAAGCGTCCACGCTTCGCTTTGGCCCGAGGCCCGCGAGGGGTATATCGACAAGTCCCTCGAGGAGAGATGGGAGAAGATATTCGTCCTTCGTCCTTATATAATGAAGGCGATAGAGGAGAAGAGGGCCAAGGGCGTGATAGGCGATTCGATGGAAGCCTCGGTCACGCTGTATATAAAGGATACCGGTAAATACAAGTTCCTGCATGATTTCGCAAGAGAGCTCGCGGGAGTATTCCTGGTCTCGGATTTCAGGCTCGAGGAAGCAGGCAGCATGCCGGCAGGAAAAGACGGATTGCTCGAGGCCGAAGGGCTGGGCATTTACGTGGATAAGTCAGCCGGAGGCAAATGTGGCCGCTGCTGGACGTATAAAAAAGAGGTCGGAAGCGACCCTGAACATCCGGAGCTTTGCGGGCGCTGCTCAAAAGTATTAAAAGGAGAATAATATGATGAAGATTGACAGGGAAGAACTCGAAAAATATAAGAAGATGCTCCTGAAGAAGAAAGAGGAGATGCTGAAAGAGGTCCGCGGCGTCCAGAAAGATTCCTTGAATACGTCGCAGAGGGACGCCTCGGGAGACCTGTCGGCATACACTTTCCACATGGCCGATGTCGCTACCGACAGTTTCGACAGGGAGTTTTCCCTCGGCATCGCGACAAACGTCCAGCAAAAGATACTCTACGCTATAGAAGAGGCGCTCAAGCGCATCGAGGATAAGGCCTTCGGCATATGCACCGAATGCGAGAAGCAGATACCCAAGCAGCGCCTTACTGCCATGCCCTGGGCCGCCCTATGCCTCGAGTGCCAGGCTAAAGAGGATCCGCAGAAGAAGATAATCTAATGCACTCCTTTCTGAGGAAAGGACTGGCGCCTTTTATTATCGCCGCCTCGGTCGTCATCATAGACCAGGTTACCAAGGCGGTAGCGGCAGCGAAATTGACCTCCGTTGGTTCACTCCCCGCGATCGGCACGATCGTAAATTTTACCCTTGTCAAGAATACCGGCGCCGCTTTCGGGCTCTTCAGGTACCAGACCGTAGTTTTAGTTGTCATTTCCGTCATAGCGATAGCGTTTACCATTTTCTATCTGGCAAAGAAGAAACCCGCCCTATACCTGCCGTTCTCGCTCATACTCGGAGGCGCGGCAGGGAACCTGATAGACAGGCTTCGTTTCGGTTATGTAATTGATTTTATAGATGTGCATTTCTGGCCGGTCTTCAATGTCGCGGACTCCTGCATAACGATAGGGGCGGTATTGCTCTTCGTGGTAATTTTGAGAGGCAAGGATGCATCCGGTACTGTTTAAGATAGGTTCCTATCCCGTATATTCCTACGGCGCGATGCTCGCGCTGGCTTTCCTCGTCTGCTCATTTCTCGCCAAAAGGCGCGCCGCCGCGATCGGCATGGACGGCGAGAAGGTCCTTGACCTCATGATCACCCTTATCGTATCCGGCGTCATCGGCGGCAGGCTTATGTTCGTACTTTTGGACCTAGATTATTTCAGGTCAAGGCCCCTGGATATATTCAAACTCTGGGAAGGCGGGCTCGCCTGGTACGGCGG
The DNA here is from genome assembly GCA_041653595.1 of Candidatus Omnitrophota bacterium. NCBI lineage: Bacteria > Pseudomonadati > Candidatus Omnitrophota > Candidatus Omnitrophota bacterium. The sequence continues at coordinate 13,451 of JBAZFB010000003.1, forward strand.
CCTCATCCTGGCGGTCATAAGCGGTGCGGTCTTCCTGCGAATGCATAAGATGCCTTTACTGAAGACGGCAGACCTTATAATCCCGTATATCGCCCTGGGCCAGGCGATCGGCCGCATAGGATGTTTCCTGAACGGCTGCTGCTACGGAAAGGCTACGGCGCTGCCTATCGGCGTGGTCTTCAACGCGGAACAGGGCGCGGTCCTTCCGACGCAGCTCTTCGAGTCAGTTGCTATGTTCATCGTCTATCTTATCTTAAGGAGGCGCGTCCCGTCTAACGGGAGGACGCTTTTCCTGTATCTTATCCTCTATTCTGTTTTCAGGTTTTTCATTGAGTTCCTGCGCGGCGACAATATGCTCGCCGTAATGGGATTGACCTTTTCTCAGGCCGTATCAATAGCCATCTTCGCCGCGGCGGTGATATTATGGAAAATTATACCTTCGAAGTAGGGCCGGAGGCGGCCTCCGCGCGCCTCGACCAATACCTCGTCTCGGTATTGCCTAAGACGGTCTCGCGCTCCCACCTGAAAAAACTTATAGGCGCCGGGTGCATTCTCGTTAACGGCAAACCGGCCAAACCGCACCATAAGGTCAAGCCGGGCGAGAAGATAGAGGTCTCGTTCGAGGAGCCGGCCTCCCCGGAGTTGAAGGCCGAGGATATAGCCCTCAATATAATATACGAAGACGACGACATAATAGTTATAAACAAGCAGCCGGGCATCGCAGTCCATCCCGCGCCCGGCTCGCGTACCGGCACGATAGTCAACGCCCTGCTTAACCACTGCAGGAAACTTTCCGACTTGAACGAGGGCAGGCCGGGGATAGTCCATCGCCTCGACAAGGACACGTCCGGCGTGATGGTCGCGGCGAAAAATAATGCCAGCCACGCGGAACTCGCGAGACAGTTCAAGGACCGCGCCGTAAAGAAGAATTACCTGGCCCTGGTCAAGGGCGTCGTCGAGCTGGACAACGGCGTCGTGGACCTGCCGATCGGCAGGCACCCGAGCAACCGGCAGAAGATGGCGGTCAGGTACGATTCGGAGCGGAAAGCCGTCACGGAATATAAGGTAATAAAGAGGTTCGACGGTTTCACCCTCGTCAAGCTGGACTTGAAGACAGGCAGGACGCACCAGATACGCGTCCATATGGCGTATATCGGCCATCCCGTGCTGGGCGATGAGAAATACGGCTCGAAAGGGAATTTCCCCAGGCAGGCGCTCCATTCATATTATCTCAGGCTGCGCCACCCTAAGGACGGCAGGGAGATGGAGTTCAAGGCAGACATCCCGGACGATATGAGGAAAATGATGGGGGCCGATTTTTTTCTTGCGTTTTAAAACCTTATTATATATAATAAGTTACAGTAGAACCCCAAAAAGGAGGAACAAATGAAATCGTTCCGGCTTATCGTCATACTATTAGCTATCCTATGCGTAGTTTTTCTGGTATTTTCTTTCGTTACTTTCAGCGGGCTCCAGTCCGAAAAGAAGACCCGAATCGCGACCGAGAATTCCCTCAAAGATTTGCAGGCCAACAAGGAAGACCTTCAGAAGCAGCTCGACGACCAGAAGAAGCTTAAGACCGATCTCGAGTCACAACTTGCCGAACTGAAGGGTAAGGTCACCTCATTGCAGGATAAGGCCGAGAAGCTGGCCGCCCAGATCGCGGAAGAAAAGAAAGGCAAAGAGGAAGCCCTCGCCAAGTTGAGCGATAAAGATAAAGAGATAGAGGAAGTAAAGACGAACTGGGAGAGCGAGAAGACTTCCCGCGCCGCAGTCCAGGAACAGTTCGACAAACTTCAGAAGGAATACGCCTCGGCCCAGAAGAAACTGGGTGATCTGCAGGCCACCAACCAGGGCCTCTTGAAACAGGTAGAGGACCTCCAGGCGAAAAAGGAAGTGGATCTTGAAAGGATAGTGGTCAAGCCCGGCGTTGAGGCCGAAGGCAAAGTCCTCGTCGTAAATAAGGAATTCAATTTTATAGTCGTCGCCGCGGGCAACAATAAAGGCATCACTCCGGGCGTGACATTCGGTGTCTACAGGAACAATAAGCTTGTCGCCAAGGCCACAGTCGAGAAGGTCTACGAGACGATGTCGGCCGCCAACATACTGCCTGACAGCGGTGAGATAAAAGAGGGCGACATAGCGAAAGCTATGTAACTTGAGCTCCGCCACTATAAGACCCGCCAAAAGATTACGCGGTTCCCTGGCTTTACCCGGCGATAAGTCCATCTCCCACAGGGCCGTTATGCTCGCCTCGCTCGCTAACGGCACGAGCGTCATAAAGAATATACTCCATTCAGACGATACCCTCACCACGATAGAGGCGTTCCGCGCCCTCGGCATCGATATTAAAGAAAGTCCTGATGAAATAACCATAATAGGCCGCGGCATTAAAGGCCTCAAAGAGCCGGCAGCCCCGATTTTCATGCGCAATTCCGGCACGTCGATGCGCCTGCTCCTCGGCATCCTGGCAGGCCAGCCTTTCGCGGCGACCTTGACCGCTGATAAGGGATTGGCCGCGCGGCCGATGCGCCGCGTCACCGAGCCGCTCTCGATGATGGGCGCTAAATTCGAGGGTAAGAACAATGCCGATTACGCGCCGATAACCGTCCGCGGCGGCAAATTAAATCCCATAGATTACGTCTCTCCGGTCGCGAGCGCGCAGGTAAAATCCGCTATCCTCCTCGCCGGGCTTTACGCCGGCAGGAAGACCTCTGTCACCGAGCCGTCGAAGTCGAGGGACCATACGGAGCGAATGCTCAAGGCGTTCGGCGCGCGTGTTTCCGCAGAGGGGCTGAAGGTATCGGTCGAGGGCGGGGCGAATTTGCGAGCGCAGGATATAGATGTCCCCGGAGATATATCCGGCGCCGCGTTCTTCATGGTCGCCGCGACGATAGTAAAAGATTCGGCAGTGACCCTCAAATCGGTCGGTGTCAATCCCACGAGGACCGGGATAATAGATATCCTCAATAAGATGGGCGCGAAGATCTCGATAGAAAATGCGAGGGAGATAGCTTCAGAGCCGGTCGCCGACATAACCATAGAGAGCGCTGAGCTGCGCGGCGCGACGATAGAGGGAGACCTCATCCCGCGCTCGATAGATGAATTGCCCGTTGTCATGGTCGCGGCCGCTTACGCCAGTGGCACGACTATAATAAAAGGCGCGCAGGAACTCAAGGTCAAGGAGACCGACAGGATAAGTTCTATGGCCGCGAACTTGAAGAACATGGGCGCGAAGTTCAACCTGAAGGGCGACGATATAGTAATAGAAGGCACGGGTTTGCTCAAGGGAATAACCGCGATGAGCTTCGGCGACCACAGGACCGCGATGTCCATGGCAGTCGCCGGCCTCGCGGCAAAGGGCGATACCATTATCGACGACACCGCCTGCATCGCCAAGTCATATCCCAACTTCCTCAAAGACTTAAATTCACTTTTGGCGTAGGTCCGTAAGCTAAATTGCCGTTGACATTTATGCAGTGGTTTGGTATCCTCTTATGATACTGGGAGGGTGGGTCAGAATGAACATTTTCGATGTCTTGAAGAGGGGATTTAACAACATCTCCGGCATGTTCTCCAACGACATGGGCATCGACCTTGGCACCGCGAGCACGCTCGTTTACGTAAAAGGCCAAGGGATAGTGCTTTGCGAACCTTCGGTCGTCGCCATACAGAAGGGGACTAACCACGTCCTGGCGGTTGGCGAAGAGGCGAAGCGGATGTTAGGCCGCACCCCCGGTTCGATAGTGGCCATAAGGCCGATGAAAGACGGAGTTATCGCTGATTTCGAAATAACGGAGGCGATGCTCCGTTATTTTATTAATAAGGTCCACAACAGGCGAGTTTTGGTCAGGCCGCGCATGGTCATCGCCATACCTTCCGGCATTACCGAAGTCGAGAAGCGCGCGGTCAAGGATTCTGCCGAGAGGGCAGGCGCCCGCGAGGTATACCTCGTCGAGGAGCCGATAGCCGCCGCGATAGGCGTCGGGCTTCCGATACAGGAACCCGCCGGCAATATGATAATCGATATCGGAGGCGGTACAACGGAAATGGCGGTAGTTTCGCTCTCGGACGTCGTATACTCGAAATCGATCCGCATAGGCGGCGACGAGATGGACGACGCGATAATACAGCACCTGAAAAAGACTTATAACCTCATGATCGGCGAACGCACCGCCGAGGAGATAAAGATAAAGATAGGTTCCGCTTATCCTCTCGAAGAGGAGATGACGATGGAAGTCCGCGGCCGCGACCTGGTCGCCGGCCTCCCGAAGACGGTCACGATCTCTTCCGAGGAAGTGAGGGAAGCCCTTGCCGAGCCGATCGCCGCGATAGTGGAGGCGGTCAGGATAACCCTCGAGCGCACACCGCCGGAGCTTTCCGCAGACTTGATAGAGCGCGGGATGGTCCTGGCCGGAGGCGGCGGGTTGCTGAGGGGGCTGGACAAACTCCTTTCGGAACAGACCGGCCTTCCCGTGCATATAGCGGAGGACCCGATAACCGCGGTCGCCCTCGGGACAGGGATGGTCTTAAGCGAAATAAAATATCTCAAAAAAGTTACGGTTACTACCGCTTCTAAGTCCCCTGAATCACAGTAAACGATGTGAAAAAATTCCAGAACAAACCTTTAACTGTCGTAGCCGCAGTATCCCTTGTCATTATCCTGCTGATAGCGTTTGAGTCCCTCACGAACAGAACGACCCTGGGCCTCCATTCCATCCTGCAGGTCCCCGCGCAGATAGCCTCCGCCGTATTCGAGACAGGGTTCGAGCTCCTGCATTTCAAAAGTATAGCCAATGAAAATAAAAGGTTAAAGCGCGATGTCGCGGCGCTGGGTTCGCGCGCGGCCGCGCTCGATGAGGCCGTCTCCGAGAACAGGAGGCTCAAGGGCCTGCTCTCAATGAAGGATAAGATCGGCAGGCGCTCCGTGGCCGCCAAAGTGACGGGACTCGACATCTCTAACTGGGCCGAGAGCCTGATAATAAACAAGGGCGTAAAAGACGGTATTAAGGAAGATATGGCCGCGCTGGCCGACGGGGTCGTGATCGGGAAGGTCACAGCCGTCGGCAGGGCGAGTTCCCGCGTATCCCTGGTCAGCGATCCTGAGATAAGGGTCGCGGTCGTATCGCAAAGAGGAAGGGCGAGCGGCCTGATGTACGGCATCGCGCACGGCAGGTGCATAATGAAGTTCATCCCGAAGGCCGCGGACATAAAAGCCGGCGACACGGTGGTGACTTCAGGCACTAGCGGCGTATACCCGCAGGGTTTCCTCGTGGGGAAAGTCATAGACGTAAAAATGGAATTTAACATGATATACCAGTTCGCGGTCATAGAGCCGGCGATAAACCCGATGGCGGTTGAGGAGGTATTGACGGTAGAATGAGTTGGCCGCGGATCATCATAACGCTCGTCATTATTTCGGTCCTTGAGGCGGGAAGCCGCAATTACATAAAACTCCTCGGCGCAAACCCGGAACTTGTCCTTATAGGCGTGTTATTTTTTTCGCTTAATTCCGATAAAGAGAAGGGCGCGGTATGCGGCTTCGCCGGCGGGCTCCTGGAGATGGTATTCTCCGGGGCGCATCCGCTGATATTGGTACTTTACGGCGCGATAGGCTACGCCGCAGGTTTATATAAAGAAGCGCTTTACAGGCATCTGGCGTCGGCGCAGATGATAATCGCCGCTATCGCGGTCGTCTCTTCGACCCTTATTTACGGCCTGCTTATCTCTTCGGCCGGTTTTCCTTACTATAAGGCGGTCATCTTCATTACCATACCCGTTGCGATATACACTTCGTTATTGGCGCCTCCGGTCTTCAGGGTCCTCGAGTTCTTCATGCCGTCGATAGAGACGGACTATAAAGAGATAGTCTTCAAGAAAAAGGTATTTGAGGGCAGGCGGCCTCAATAGGTCATAAATATGCGCGGCAGGATCTATTCGATAATAGTAGATGTCTTGTTCCTGGTCATACTGGCGGGGTTGGCCTATCTCCAGATATTGAGATGGCCGCTCTACCATGACCTCTCCAGGAAGAACCACATAAGGCTGATACCGATGCCCGGCCTGCGCGGAACTATCTACGACAGGAACGGCCTCGCCATAGTCGATAACCGCCTTTCTTTCGACGTGGTCATCATCCCGCAGGAGGTGGAGAATGTCGATACGACATACGGCCGTCTCTCCCTGGCCCTGGGCATTTCGAGGTCCCGCATCGAATCGATCGTGAAAAAGGATTATACCGCGCCGTTCGCGCCGATAACCATCGCCGGCGACGTCGATAAGGACCTCGCTTTCCGCCTCGAGGAGAAGAAACAGGAGCTTCCCGGCGTGCTGGTCCTGCCGAGGACCCTTCGCTGGTATATTTACGGGGAGAGGACGTCGCACATGATCGGTTACTTAAGCCTCATAAACAAGAAAGAGCTTGAGAGGCTCGGCGATTACGGATATTCAATAAGCGACCTTGTCGGCCGCGACGGCATCGAGCGGGCCTATGACAAATACCTGAAAGGCGAGGACGGAGGCACGCAGCTGGAGGTGGACGCCACCGGCAGGCTGGTTAAGATCCTCGGGAGCAAGAACCAGAAGAAGGGCACGGATATCACCCTGACCGTCGACGCGAAACTGCAGGCCTACGCGGCCGACTGTCTCGAAGGGGTCAAAGGGTCGGTCGTCATAATGGACCCGCGCAATGGGGAGATTTTAGCCATGGTTTCATCCCCGTCATTCGACTCGAATATATTCGTCGAGCGCGGCAAGGGCGAACAGGCGGTCAATTACATGAGGTCGGGCTCGCATCCGATGCTCAACCGGGCGATAAACGGCCAGTATCCCGCGGGTTCTATCTTCAAGATAATAATGTCTGATGCCGGACTCGAGACGAAAACGATAACCGAACACTCGACTTTTACCTGCAGCGGGAAGTTTTTCCTCGGGAGGGCCGAATTCGACTGCTGGAAGGAAGGAGGGCACGGACCGCAGGACCTGCGCGACGCGATAACGCATTCATGCAACGTTTATTTCTACAATTTAGGGCACAAGCTGGGGCCGAATGTGATCTCCGAATACTCCCAGAAGTTCGGCCTCGGGAAACCTACGGGAATAGATATTGCAGGCGAGAGCGCCGGACTTGTGCCGAGCCCAGCCTGGAAAAAGGCGAGGAGGGGACAGAACTGGTATGAGGGCGAGACGATCAATTATGCCATAGGCCAGGGGGACCTCCTGGTGACGCCGCTGCAGATGGTCGAGGTCGTTTCCGTGTTCGCGACCGAGGGCAACGCCCCGAGACCGCATCTTATAAAGAAGATCGGCAATGCCGATGTCCAGGTACCGAAGCCGAAGACGATACCGGTCTCAAAGGCCGCGATCGGGACCATAAAGTCCGCGATGGTGAACGTCGTCGCCTCGGATACCGGGACAGGACAGAGGGCGAGGATAGAGGGGATAAAGGTAGCGGCGAAGACAGGCACCGCGCAGACGCCTAACGGCGAACCGCACGCGTGGTTCTTGGGTTTCGCGCCCGCCGGCGATCCGAAAATAGCTTTTGTGGTGATGGTCGAACACGGCGGCCACGGAGGCGTGACCGCAGCCGACATAGCGAAGAAGATACTTGATTTCGCGAAGGATAACACGGAAATATTCAAATGAAGAACGGCTATAAGTTAAAAGGCGAATTCGATTACGGGCTCGTGCTCATAACAGCGGTCATCCTGCTCATGGGGCTCTTCGTCATCTACAGCGCCTCGTACCAGAAACTCGTCTCTTCGAACGCGAACCTCGCGATGAGGCAGGTCAATTCCGCGGCGCTCGGCCTCGTCATCGCCGCGGCGATATTCAGGATAGGTTACCAGAGGATAATAGATTTCAGTTATTATATATTCGGCCTTAACATACTGTTCCTGGTCCTTGTCCTCGTCCCGGGCATCGGCGATGTCCGCTACGGGGCGAGGCGGTGGATAGAGTTCGGCTCATTCGCATTCCAGCCGTCGGAGTTCGCGAAGGTGACTTTCATATTCGCGCTGGCGAAGTATCTCGGGGACATAAAGGAAGGGATAGCAGAACTGAAAGCGCTCATCATTCCTTTCGCTATGGCGGTGGTCCCGATACTCCTCATATTCAAGGAGCCTGACCTCGGCACGGCTTTGATATTCATCCCGATCCTGCTCACCATGCTGCTTATCGCCGGGGCGCGGCCGAAATACCTTCTTTTTATGATCGGCGCGGGCCTGGCGTGCGCGCCGTTTTTATGGTTCATCCTGAAGGATTACCAGAGGGCGCGGCTTTTAGTCTTCCTGAACCCGAATCTCGATCCTCTCGGCGCCGGATACACGATCATACAATCCAAGATAGCGATAGGCTCGGGAGGGATCTTCGGGAAGGGGTGGCTTTCCGGGACGCAGAACCAGCTGAATTTCCTGCCTGAACGCCACACGGATTTCATCTTCTCGGTAGTGGGTGAGGAGTGGGGGTTCATCGGGGGCGCCCTGCTCTTGTTCCTTTTTTACAGGTTCGTCGGCAAGGGGATAAGGATAGCCGAAACGACAAGCGACACATACGGCAAAGCCCTCGCCTACGGGATCACCACGATGTTCGCGGTGCATGTGATAGTTAATATCGGCATGGTCTGCGGCATAATGCCTGTCGTCGGCCTGCCGCTTCCTTTCGTATCATACGGCGGTTCCTTCCTCATTATGTCCCTCGCCTGCGTCGGCATTCTCGAGAATATAAAAAACAAACGCAAGGTGTTCTGATGCTGACCGACGAGATGCTCCTCGGCGTGAGAAAACCCGCCCGGTACACGGGCGGCGAATGGAACAGCGTCGTAAAAGGGGATAAAGGGATAGATTGCAGGGTCGCCTTATGCTTTCCCGACCTCTACGAGGTCGGGATGAGCCATCTGGGGTTGAAGATACTCTACTCCATCCTGAACGACAGGGGCGATGTCGCGTGCGAACGCTCATTCGCTCCCTGGCACGATATGGAAAAGGTCATGAGAGAGAAGGGGATACCGCTCTTCTCGCTCGAGACGAGACGCCCGCTCGGCAAATTCGACATAGTCGGCTTCTCCCTCCAGTACGAGTTGAGTTATACGAATATACTCAACATGCTCGACCTCTCCGGCATACCGATTTTTTCGAAAGACCGCGACAACTCCGCTCCTCTCGTAGTGGGCGGCGGGCCGTGCGCGTTCAATCCCGAACCGCTCGCGGATTTCTTCGATTGTTTCATCATCGGCGAGGCCGAAGAGGCCCTCCCTGAGGTGGTCGACGCCGTGATAGAAAATAAAAAAACCGGGCAGGGCAGGCGCCGGTTGCTGGAGAGGCTTGCCGCGCTCGAGGGCGTCTATGTCCCGTCAATCCCGGGTGAGGTGAAAAAAAGATTCGTCGCCGATCTCGATTCCGCGCCTTTCCCGGAAAAGCCGGTAGTCCCTTTCATAGATATCGTCCATGACAGGATACAGATAGAGATAATGCGCGGCTGCAGGAGGTCGTGCAATTTCTGCCAGGCGTGCGCGATCTACGGGCCTAACCGTTTCCGTTCCCCGGAAAAGATACTCTCGCTGGCCGAGAATATCTATAAAAATACGGGTTATGACGAGATATCTCTCGTCTCTCTCTCGTCCGGGGACCATCCGCAGATAATGGAAATAGTGGCATCCCTTACGAAGGCCTTTAAAGAGAGGGCGGTGAGCATCTCGTTCCCGTCCATCAGGGTCGAGGAAATGACGAGCCGCCTCCCGCTCGAGCTCGCGTCGGGAAGGCGAACCGGGCTTACCTTCGCGCCCGAGGTCGGCAGCGACAAGATGCGCAAAGTGATCAATAAGAATATACCGCCTGAGGCGCTTAAGGAATGCGCCTACCAGGCCTTCAAGAATAATTGGCGCAGGATAAAGCTCTATTTCATGATCGGCCTGCCCAGAGAGGAAGACAGCGACCTCGACGCTATCGTCGACCTGGCCAGGGAGGTCTCCGAGACCAAAAAGAAGGTTGACGGGAGGGCCGCGGATATTAACGCCGCGGTATCGGTATTCATCCCGAAGCCGCATACGAGATTCGAGCGTGAGGCGATGTTGCCGGTTGATGAGGTATACAGGAGGCAGAGGTATATCAGGGAGAAGGCGAGGCGCACAAGGGTGAAATTTGTTTTTCATGACCCGAAGATGAGCTACCTGGAGTCGGTCTTCGCGCGCGGAGACAGGGATCTCTCCGGGGCGCTTTATCTTGCCTGGAAAAGCGGGTGCAGGTTCGACAGCTGGAAGGAAAATTTCGATCTCGAAAAGTGGCTGCCGGTTTTCAGGGAGGCCGGCATAGACCCGGATCGTTATTCATTGAGAGAGCGGGGGTTAGACGAAGAACTTCCCTGGGGATTCATCGCGCTGCGATAATTATGTTTGACACCTAATTTAGGAACAGGTATACTTTTTATAATAAATTACGAAGGGAGATGATAAAGATGGCAGGAATTATCAAAAAACTGTCGCTTATACCCGCCGGCCTCCGTTACAAGTTGACCGTAGTTTTCGTGTTGATGTCCTTCATCCCGCTTGCCATCTGTGTCTATCTCGCGTACAATTTTATTTATTTCCCGTTCCTCCAGCCCAATATAGACCTGGATTTTACGACGAAAAACGTCTCGCTCGTCATAGGCTTAACTATCCTTATCGCCTTGCTAGGTTTCAAGATCATCTGGGACATCGCCTCGCCGATAATCGATATGGCCATCAAAGCCAGGGGCATCGCTAACGGCGATTACTCAAGGAGCATAGAAGTCAAGAGCGAGGACGAGGTGGGGGAACTCGGCATTACCCTTAACACGCTCACCCGCCGTATACGCGAGAATATGGACGAACTCCGCTCCTACGGGGAGAGGACAAAAGAGATAAACGTTGAGATAAACAAGAAGGTCCTGATCATGTCGGGCCTCCTGCAGGTCAGCAACCTGATCTCGCAGGGCGCTTCGCTTGATGAGATCCTCAAGATAGCCATTGAAAAGATAAGCCAGGCCGAGGAAGATTCATCAGCGTTCCTGATGCTTACCGAGGAGAAGAACACCCTCATAATGAAGGAAAACGAGAACCTGAGCGGGAGCTTGAATTCGCTCAGGGTCAAGATAGGCACCGGCCTCCTCGGGAAGCTCGTCGCCGAGAACAAGATGTCCACCATAGACCGGCGTTCGCGGATGACGCCTGACATCGAGGAATTTCTTAAGGTCTTCAGTGTCAAGAATTGCCTCCTGTGTCCCATCGTCGCGCACGGACACGGCTTCGGGATCGTAGGGTTATGCAATACGGTTGCGGATTATGAGTTCAGGGAAGAGGATACCGAGCTTATAAAACTTTTCGGGAAACAGATGGCTATAGCCGTGGAGAACGAGATACTGACCGCCAAGGCGAAGGAACTGGCCATCAAGGATGAGCTCACCGGCCTCTATAACGAGAAGTTCATCATCTCCCGCCTCGAGGAAGAGATCAAGCGCGCGGCATTATACCAGAGGCCGTGTTCGTTCCTTATTTTCAATATCGACGACCTTAATTTATACAGGGACATAAACGGGGAACTGGCGGCCGAGGATACCATAAAGAAGATCGGCAAGATAATAGAATCGAACATCACCGAGGTCGACAGGGTAGGCAGGTTGAGCGGCGATACGTTCGCGGTGATACTGCCGGAGAAGAACAAGAAACAGGCGAATACTGCGGCGGAAGTCCTCAAGCAGCGCGTCGAAGCCTTCGGCATCGCCGGCGGCAAAGGTTATCCGCGCAACTTCGTGACGGTGAGCGGCGGCGTGAGCGAGAACCCCATAGACGGCGTGAGCGCCGAAGACCTGATAAAAAAAGCGACTTTAGCATTGAACGAAGCCAAATCAAAAGGAAAGAATACGATCGTCTCTTAATCCTAAGGAGGTCCCATGGTAAATGTCCAGATAGAGACACTGCTTAAATTGATGGTCCAGAAGGGGGCGTCCGACCTGCATATCTCCGTGTTTTCCCCGCCCCAGCTTAGGATAGACGAGCAGTTGGTGCCGACCGAATTCGGCACTCTCGCGGCCGAGGACACCAAGAGGCTGGCTTACAGCATGCTCAAGCCGCAGCACATAGAGAAGTTCGAACGTGAGCTTGAACTTGATATCTCGTTCGGCATAGAGGGGCTTGGGCGCTTCAGGGTCAATGTCTTCCTCCAAAGGGGATATGTCGGCGCTGCGGTAAGGCTCCTTCCACTCCACATAATGAGTTTCGAGGAGTGCGGCCTCCCGCTCAATGTCGTCGAGGACCTCTGCAAAAGGCCCAAGGGGCTCGTCCTCGTCACAGGCGCCACCGGAAGCGGCAAGTCCACGACCCTCGCCTCGATGGTCGACAAGATAAATTCGGAGAGGAATTGCCATATCGTGATAGTGGAGGACCCGATCGAGTATGTCCATAAGAACAAAAAAGCGCTGGTCGACCAGCGCGAAGTCGGGCCGGACACGCAATCGTTCGCGCAATCGCTGAAGCATGTCCTGAGGCAGGACCCGAACGTCATCCTCATCGGCGAGATGCGCGACCTCGAGACGATCGAGGCCGCGCTGGATATCGCCGAGACGGGCCATCTCGTCCTTTCCACGCTCCACACTTCGGACGCGGTCCAGACGATAAACAGGGTCATAGACGTCTTCCCCTCTCATCAGCAGCAGCAGGTCAAGATACAGCTCTCATTTGTACTGCTCGGCGTCCTCGCCCAGCAGCTCATACCGAAGGCCGGCGGCCGCGGCAGGGTCCTGGCGACCGAGGTATTGATCGCCACACCCGCGGTGAGGAGCCTTATACGCGAGGCTAAAACGCACCAATTGTATTCCGTGATACAGACGAGCCAGAAAGAGGGCATGAGGACGATGAACCAGACGCTCTTCGAACTTTATAACAAGAAATTGATAAGCTACGAAGACGCGATACTCCGAAGCACTGATCCGGACGATCTTGACAGGTTATTCAGGAAATAGGGGCATATGGCGTCGGTAAAGCGCGTAATAACTAAAACAATAGGACAGCTCCTCCTGGAAAAAGGCGTGATAAAACAGGCGCATCTCGACGAGGCCTTGAAGATCCAGAAGGAGAAGGGCGGGCTTTTGGGCCAGATCCTGGCCGGGCTGGGATATGTAACTGAAGAGCAAATAGCCCAAGCCATCACGGTCCAGTACGGGTTCCCGTACCTTCCGCTGGCTAATTACGAGATGGACGAGTCGGCGATAAAGATGGTGCCGGAGAACGTCGCCCGCCAGTATTGCCTTATCCCGATAGATAAGATCGGCAATACCGTGACCATCGCGATGGCCGATCCCCTTAACATCCAGGCCGTAGAGGACATAGAGATGGTGACCGGCTGCTCGATACAGATATTCGTTTCTACGGCGACCGACATAAAGCAGGCGATAGACAAATTCTACAAAAAATAGGAGACCCTGACAGCCGATGCCATCTGGGATCAAGGAACGGCTAAGCGAGTTACTGATAAAAAAGGGGGCTATAACCGAAGAGAAATTAAACCAGGCCCTTCAAGCCCAGAAAGAGAAGGGCGGTTCGCTGGGAGACATCCTTGTCTCTTTGGGGGCCATAACCCAGAGGGACCTTTTAGCGATACTAAGCCAGGAACTCGGCATCCCGCCGATATCCCTTTCCAAATTCAAGATCGACCCTGAAATAACGAAGTTCATCCCGAAAAAGATCGCCGCCAATTACCAGATCATGCCTATATCGAAGATGGGCAATGTCCTGACCGTCGCGATGGCGGACCCGCTTAATGTCTTCGCGCTCGACGACATAAGGAATGTCACGGGTATGGATATCACGCCCATCATAACCACACAGGACGATGTGAAGGCCGCGATAGAGCAGCATTACGGCAGCGCGGCGACATCCACCATCGAAGCGCTGGTAAAGGAGACGAATATAGAGCTCATCTCTTCCAGGAGAATAGAGGATGAGTCTGTCGAGGTGATGGGCGCGGTCGCCGATACGCCTGTGGTAAAACTTACGAACGCCATTGTCCTGGACGCGACAAAAGCGCGGGCGAGCGATATCCTGATAGAACCGATGGAAGACCACCTGCGCGTCAGGTATAAGATCGACGGGATATTCAGGGAAGCGCAGTCGCTTCCAAGGTCGATACAATCGGGCATAATATCCAGGATAAAAGTCATGTCGAACCTCAATATCGCCGAGCGGCGCCTGCCACAGGACGGCAGGTTCAAGATAAAGGTGCAGGAGAGGGAGGTCGACTTCAGGGTCTCGACAGTCCCGACCGCGTTCGGCGAAAAAGTGGCGCTCAGGATCCTCGATAAATCCCAGGCCATGCTCGATGTGGATAAGCTGGGTTTCGAGAAGGAACCCCTCGACGAGCTCAAGAAGGCCTCGAGGAGGCCCCACGGGATGATACTCGTCTGCGGCCCGGCGGGTTCCGGCAAGACGACTACGCTCTACTCGGTCATCAAGCATATAGACGCCCCGGAAAAGAATTTTGTCACCGTAGAAGACCCGGTCGAATACCTGCTCCCCGGGATAAACCAGGTCAATATAAACCCGAATATCGGGTTGACATACGCGGCCACTCTCCGTTCGATATTGCGCCAGGACCCGAACGTCATAATGGTCGGCGAGATAAGGGACCTCGAGACCGTCGACATCGCGATAAAGGCCGCGCTGACCGGACACCTCGTCCTGAGCACGCTGCATACCAACACGGCGACCGGAGTCATCATGAGGCTGATGAACATGGGCGTTGAGCCGTTCCTCATCAGTTCGTCGGTGGTCCTTGTCGCGGCCCAACGGCTTGTCAGGAAGGTCTGCCCGCGCTGTAAGGAAGTCCAGGAAATCCACAAGACATTACTCGAAAAACTTAAGATAAAGGCGCCGGAGAATGTGAAGTTCTACAAGGGCAAGGGTTGCGATCATTGTTTCAAGACCGGGTTCAGGGGAAGGGTAGGCCTTATAGAAGCGGTAGCCATAAACGCGGAGTTGAGGGAATTGATCGCCAAGAGGGCGCACGAGAGCACCGTATACGAAGCGGCGCGCCGCGCCGGGCTCGTAACTTTAAGGGAGAGCGGGTTAAGGAAGGTATTTGACGGCACCACGACCCTCGAGGAAGTAGTGCGCGTGACCCTCGGAGAGCAGGATTAAGCCATGGCCCAGAGCATAAGGGATAAATTAGCCGAAGTCCTCGTGAAGAAGGGCTCCATTTCGAAAGAAAAACTGGACGAGGCGATAAAAGCCCAGAAGGCGCATGGCGGCAGCCTGAGCAAGATCCTTGTGCAGAAGGGCCTCGCCAACGAGAATGACCTCCTCGCGATATTCAGCCAGGAACTTAATATTACCCCGATAAACCTGGCGAAATACAAAATAGACAAGGAGATCATCTCGCTCGTGCCGGAGAAGATCGCGCGGCTTTACCACCTTATCCCCGTCTCGAAGATCGGCAACCGCATGACGGTAGCCATGTCCGATCCGCTCGATATATTCGCCCTCGACGACCTGAAGATCCTCACCAAATACGAGATAGACCCTGTTATAGCGACCGACAAGGATATAATCGCGGCGATCGCAAGCTATTACGGGGAAGAGGTGTTCTCTATAGATAAGCTGGTAAAAGATGCCAAAGGCGAAGAATTGCAGCTCCTTTCGTCCGAAGACGCGGAGCGGTTCGATGTCTCTACCCTCGCCATAGAGAGCCAGAAGGCGCCGATACTCAAGATGGTCGACGTCATTATAAGCGAGGCGCTCAAGCGCCGCGCCTCTGACATACATGTCGAGCCGATGGAGACCGACATGCGCCTGCGCTACCGTATCGACGGCGCCCTCACGGAATTCTCGCACCTGCCGAAATCGAACCAGAACGCGGTGCTTACCAGGATCAAGATAATGTCGGATATGGATATCACCGAATGGCGCCTCCCGCAGGACGGCAGGTTCAAGGTGAGGATGGAGGAGAGGGAGATAGATTTCCGCGTCTCTACCCTGCCGCTGGTCCACGGCGAGAAGGTCGTCCTGAGGGTCCTTGATAAATCGAGCATAAAAGTTTCCCCTGAAAAGCTGGGCTTCCTTCCCAAGACCCTGGAGGAATTGAGGGAAGCCATCTCCAGGCCTTACGGGATGTTCCTGGTGACCGGCCCGACAGGGAGCGGCAAGTCCACGACCCTTTATTCCATCCTTAATATATTGAATACGCCGGAAAAGAATATCGTCACTATAGAAGACCCGATCGAATATGAGCTCATGGGGATAACCCAGGTGCAGGTCAAGCCGGAGATAGGCCTTACCTTCGCGGGCGGCCTGCGCGCTTTCCTGCGCCAGGCGCCGGATATCGTGATGGTCGGGGAGATCCGCGATTTCGAGACCGCGGATATCGCCATCAAGGCGTCGCTTACCGGACAACTGCTCCTTTCGACACTGCACACTAACGACGCGCCGAGCGCCATAACGAGGCTTATAGATATGGGCGTCGAGCCGTTTTTGGTCGCCTCCAGCGTGGTATTCATATGCGCGCAGAGGCTGATGAAGAGGGTATGCGCGAATTGCAAGGAGAAGATCGATATCCCGAAGGAGATGCTGGACAAACTAGGGTTTAAGGAAGGGGCCAAGGCCCCTGGCGGGTCCAAGGGCCCTGACGGGTCCAAGGCGATTTTTTATAAGGGGAAAGGGTGCGCCAAGTGCAACAATACCGGCTATTACGGCAGGTTCGCCATCCTCGAGAACCTAACTGTAGACGACAAGATAAAAGAGATGATACTTGACAGGGTGCAGAGCGATAAGATAAAAGAATATGCTATGAAGGAAAAGGGGATGCTCACCCTGCGCGCGGCGGCGCTCGAAAACCTGGCTTTGGGGAATACCACGGTTGAGGAAGTCTTGAGGGTAACGTCGGAGGAATAAGTGCCACAATTTAAATATGTCGCTAAGGATAAGGACGGCAGGACCGTATCCGGTTCCATGGAAGCGCCCAGCAGCATCGCCCTGGTAGATACGCTCAGGCAGAAAGAATATGTGATAATCTCGCTGGGCGAGGCGAAGGAAGCGGCTAGGGGCCGGGCCTTCGGCGGCGCGAAGATAAAGCTCGACGATCTGGTCGTCTTCTCCAGGCAGCTCGCTACCATGGTCGCCGCGGGCATCCCGCTCGTCGGAGCCCTTGACGCGCTCCAGGAGCAGATGGAGAGCAAGGGTTTCAAGAACGTCGTAAAGAAGGTCCGCGATAATGTCGAGGGCGGGTTAAGCCTCTCCGAGGCCCTGAGCAAACAGCCGAATGTATTTTCTCCTTTTTTCATAAACATGGTCAGGGCAGGCGAGTCGAGCGGAAACCTGGATGAGATACTCGACAGGGTCGCCATCTATATGGAAAAGACGATCGCCCTGATAAGGAAAGTAAAATCAAGTCTCATATATCCGGCGGTTGTAGTGACAATGGCGATCCTTATCACGACTTTCCTGATAGTCAAAGTAGTCCCGACGTTCGAGAGCATATTCGCCACAATCGGCGTAACGCTGCCTCTGCCTACGCTTATACTGATAAAGATCTCCCATATCGTGAGGGGCTACCTGCTTTTCGTTATCATAGGATTGGTGATAGGTTCCATATCGCTTTCGCAGGTGGTCAAGACCGATAAAGGAAGGCTCGCATTCGATACCTTCTTATTGAAGATACCGGTCATCGGGCCGTTATTAAGAAAGGTGGCCATCGCGAGGTTCGCGCGCACGCTTTCGACGTTACAGAAGAGCGGCGTCTCGATATTGACGGCGCTTGAAATAGTAGGGAAGACCTCGGGTAACAGGGTAATAGAAGCGGCGGTCCTGAAGACCAAGATGAGCATCAAGGAAGGCGAGTCTATAGCGCAGCCGCTCACGGCAAGCAAAGTTTTCCCGCCTATGGTAACGAGGATGATCTCGGTCGGAGAACAGACCGGCAAACTCGAGGAGATGCTCGGGAAGGTCGCCGACTTCTACGAGAGCGAAGTCGACGCCGCAGTATCCGGTTTGACGAGCCTGATAGAGCCGCTGATAATCGCTTTCCTCGGGATCGTGGTAGGCGGCATCGTCGTGTCGATGTTCCTTCCGATAGTGAAGCTTATCCAGGTCGTCGGCAAATAGAACGCTTGACAGAGATTTCTTTTGTGTTATACTTTAGTTAGAAAGTGACGCATGTCCCAATCTAGGAAGAAAGGAGGGGAAATAAAATGAGAACGCTAGTAGGAAGAAAAGGTTTTACGCTCGTTGAGATCATGATCGTAGTTGCCATTATAGCTCTTTTAGCAGCCATAGCGATACCCAACTTACTACGTGCTAGACTCAACGCCAACGAAGCAGCAGCTATAAGCTCACTCCGTACGATAAGTACGGCATGTGAAAGTTTCAGAGCCGCCCAGAGCCCGGTGTCTTATCCGGCTAACCTGGCAGCTTTAGGCGCTGCTGTTCCCCCGTACATCGACACTACATTGGCCGGTGGTACAAAGCAGGGATATACGTTTACCTATGCATTAGTAAACGTGAACCAGTATACCTGCACGGGCGCGCCTGTAACGGCGAACGTTACCGGTACGAGGACATTCTTTGTTGACGAGTCGGGCGTAATAAGATTGACGAACGCCGCGGGCAACCCGATCGAATAATGCTCAGGGCGTAAAGTATGCGAAAAGGCGAGGAGTAAAATCCTCGCCTTTTTGTTAAACAGCATGGAGAAAAATTTGGATCTCAGAAAAGGGTTTACGCTTGTCGAGATAATGATAGTCGTGGCCATACTGGTCACGCTGGCGGTCATCGCGATACCCGGTTTCTTGAGGGCGCGGGTCATCGCGAATGAATCGTCGGCTATAGGCTCGATGAGGACGATAAGCACCGGATGCGAGAGTTACCGGAGCATGCAGAACCCGCCAACGTATCCTCCGGACCTCGCGACCTTGAGCACCGAAACTCCCCCGTATATAGATACTACCTTGGGAAGCGGGACGAAGCAGGGATATAATTTCAATTACACCCTGGTTGGCCCGAACCAGTTTACCTGCGCGGCGACGCCCGTAACCGTGAATATATCAGGCGTCAGGACTTTTTTTGTGGATGAGTCAGGCGTGATAAGGGTAAACGACGCGTCAGGCATCCCCGTCGAATAAGGACCCCGCACTTCTCAGTATGCGACTATACCTTGCCTTTGCATCTTCTGCAATACTTCCGGCGGAGGCATCTTAGACGGTTTCTTCGGCAGGTCAGGGGATGGTTCATAGACCTTCGGCGCATTTCCCGCCCCGCCTCTCAAACCGTTATCGGGATTTTGCGTATTTTCGGCTAAAGCCCCGGGTGCAGCGGATGTCGACGGTGTCGATGCCGCCGGTTTCGCGGACGGAGTGTTTACGGACTGCGAAACCGGATATCCGGCGTTCTCCTGTGCCGGCGGCAGTTCGTATTTTCCCGCCTGAAGGAGGACCTGCTCTTCCGGTTTGGCTTCAGGAGCCGCAGTCACGGCCGGCTTTGGCTGAGGCCTGCCGAGCGAGAGGATGATAATTATTACCAGGATGCATAAGGATAATATTATGGCTATTTGTGTTTTTGATATCTTCATCGTTCCCTCCACGCTATCCCTATGTACTTTTTAGTATCCGGGAAATAAGGGGGCGGCGCGTCGCGCAGCCGCCTGTCGTAGACGTAATTTTTCGAAAAACCGCTGCTTTTGGTGCTTGTATTTATATTGAAACTTCCTACGGGCCCTCGCTGGTTCTGGGTTATTCCGCCGTATATGTTCAAGGTGTTTTTCATGCTCGAGGTCCAATCTTCCAGGTAGAAGGAGTCGGCCATGGCCATTACGGCCGCCTGGATAGTAAGGTTCCCGTTTGTCGGGCACGCGCTTTGCTTGATCACGACATCGCCTTCGGCTATGAGCCCCAGCGTGTCGGTCGAGTTCGGGTTCGTCTGCGGATTGCTGTTATATTGTACGTTTCCCGTGATAATGATGTCATCGTTTGTTCCTATGGAGAGACGGCCGTTCAATGTCCCGGATACCTTGGCATATCCGTATTCGCTGATATGGCCCCACCTATCCAGCTTGTTCTCTACGTATATAGCCCCGTTTGCCGGTACGGCCATATTGGTATTATTGTAACCGCCGGTCGCGTTCGTCACGTTCATCGTGCCGTTGGCGTTCAAAGTTATCGTAGTGTTCCCCGTAAAGACACGGCCGCCGGATGCGGCTGCGCTGCGAAGGGGCGCCGTATCATCATGGTCAGGCATTTCTATAATATCGGCGTTGAAATCAACCGGCTGGGCAAAATACGGGTTATCATCGCCGGGATGCATGTAATTTATACTCGGGCCGTGTTGTTCGGTCGGATGGAGGTCTATAAGGTCGGGGAATTGGGGGTCGCCCGAAATATTGAAGCTGTCGTTAGTGTGTACGGGACCGTCCAGCGAGTCGACCGTTACGAACCATACATCAAGCGGGCCGTAACTCTCGGTATTTGTAAACCAGATATTCTTGGCGAAAGTATCGCGCTGGACTTCGTAATATACCGTGCGGGTGGAGTCCCCGGATGTCCCTACCGATACTATCTCGTATTTCTTCGGCCAGTTCGTGGGATTGCTGGCGTTCGGGACGACCGTTACGGAGTATGCCCCGGTAGTCAGGACAGGTTTCGGCACGCCCGTTATCGTGGGGTTAACGATGGGAGCCGTGCCGGCAGGCGGGGCAGGTTGGGCTTTCAGCCAAGCAAAGCCGTAATCGATCCCCGTCTCAGCCGCGGCGAACGCCGCCAAAGAATCCTTTTCTCTTTGCGCTGTCCTCATCTCCGCCACGCTGCGGGCCACATAGGCCGCGATGAGGATAAGGATCACAGCGACTACCGAATAAGCCACGATCAGTATAAACCCTTTTTTGTGTCCCATTTTTAGTCCCTCAATAAGACGGCGCTGGTTAAAGTCATCGGGATCTGCCTTCTCTCCGCAGTGGTCTTCGTCGTCTGCAACGTTATCAAGAGCGTCGCGAGCGAGTATTCCTGGCCGTCGTTCAGTGTATAAGAATCATTCTGCAGGCGGAACGTGAGGCCGGTCACATTGTTCGCAAGCACTTTGGCGGTATTGTTCTGGAGCCTTATCAGCTGGTTATTATTTACGTAATAAGAGATAGGAGCGGACAAGTTTGGCGTGCCTGCATTAGTTATCACGGAACCGTAGGCGCCGTAATTATTATTGCCGGCAACGACGGTCACGACCCGTAAGACGATAGAATTATAGTTAACACCTGTATTTTCCGCGTATTTCGCGCCCGCCATATTAGCCAGGGAGGCCAAATTGGCCTGCCGCAATTCCCTTGTCATGTACATGATGCCTTTCCTCGCTTCCTGGGTGGCCTGTATCTCCGCGTCTCCCGAATGCCAGGCCGCGCCTCCTATAACAAGGAAACGCGCAAGGATCCCGCCGATAATGACCACTATGCCTATGGTCACCATCAATTCGACCAGGCTTAATCCTTTACGAGGCCCTGCGTTCATCTGTCCGTTACCACCTCTGAGATAATAGCAGGCGATCTCAAATAACCGTTCGCGTCCGCCTGCTCCGTGCCGTCGCGTATGCCGTTAAGCGCTATCCCGCCGCCGCTGCCGTTATCCGCCCCGATTATCCTTCCGCCTTTTTGCCGCCAGGAGACGGAGATGATCACTCTTTTGAGATCCGTGGTATTGGGAATGGCGTCGACGTAGACCACGCCTTTGGCATTCTGGGCGGCGAAACCCTGTATATCGAACGTGTTATAGTCGTAATGATTGACTATGTTTAGCTTCTGGTAACGTATCTCTTCAAGTTTCTGCTGGATCGCGTTCGTCGCTAAAGTCATGTTCCTTGCCGTCTCGCTCAGGTTAAAACAGAGGACATATGCCCCCAAAAGCCCGCCTATCGCGACTAGCATTATCGCGGCCGAAAACATGACTTCCATCAGTGTAAAACCGGATTTCGCGGAACGAAACAACATCTTACCATCCCTCCAATTAGAAGTTTACTATAATGCCGGGTCAATATCAAGACTTTTGCAACGTCCCGCCGCAGCGGGGCTCTCAAGAGGGGATTCTCGTAAAAATTGGCAATTTTTCTTGACTTTTTTGCTCAAAAAATATAAACTAAAACTCAATGAAAGAAGAAAAACTATCATATCGCGGCTTTACTCTCGTTGAAGTAATGATAGTTATCGCCATTATAGCCACTTTGGCGGCCATCGCCATTCCTGTCTTTCTCACATCCCGCATAAACGCGAACGAGGCATCGGCTATAGTATCGTGCCGGACGATCGGATCGGCCTGCAACAGCTATTACGCGAATTCCAACCCCCATACTTTTCCGGCTGCCCTGGATAACCTGGCCGCGCCGGATTCCGATCCGCCTTACCTGGATTCGGTCCTGGGCGTGACCAAGCAGAAACAGGGTTACAGGTTCAATTATACTTTCATCGACGCGGAAAATTTCGAGCTGAACGCGGAACCGACAACTCCCGGGAGGACGGGGAACAGGTATTTTTTCACGGACAGCACGGGCATAATAAGAGCAAAGAGCGGGGGTCAGGCGGGCGAGTCCGATCCCCCGATAGAGTAGGATATGAAAGAGATTAAATTCCCGTTCTTGAATTTTAACAGGACAAAGGTCAAGGTCGGCATAGATATAGGCACTTCTTCCGTAAAGGTATTGGCCCTCTCGCGGCAAAAAACAGGCGGGTTCCAGCTTGATTTTTTCGCCGTCCAGTCTATCGACGGGGACCGCTCGAAAGAGAATGTAGTCGAAACGATAAAGCGCGCCGTCGCTCCTTCGGAGACTAAGGTCCAGGGGGTGACGATCGCCGTTTCAGGGCAGGGAGTAGTCGTGCGCCAGGTGCTCTTCCCGAAGATGAGCGAGGGTGAATTGAAGTCCGCCTTGCAGTTCGAGGCCGAAAAGCATATCCCGTTCAACATAAGTGAGGTCTATATAGACGCGCAGGTGATCGACCAGAACGCCGAAGGCAACAAGATGAAGGTCCTCATCGTGGCTTCGAAGAAAGACCTCGTCGACGAGTACCTGGGTTATGTCAGCGGGGCGGAGTTGACGGCCGAGGCCATAGATTGCGACGCTATCGCCGTGACGAACGCTTTCATGTTCAATAATCCCGGGTTGGGCAAGGATAAGACGGTCGCCCTCCTGAATATCGGCGCGAGCATGACCAACGTCTGCATACTCAAGAACGAGACGCTCAATTTTACCCGCGATATCCCGGTGGACGTGAAAAGCGCGGATACGCTCGAGAACCAGGTCAGGCTCTCGTTCGACTATTATGAGAACCAGTTCGGCAAAGGGATAGACGGGATATACGTGAGCGGCGGCGGCGCGAAAGAGACGGCGCTGCTGCAGCGTTTCTCCCAGGCTTTCGGGTTTGAGGTCTCGGCCTGGGACCCGGTAAAAAACCTGGCGGTCTCCCCTAAAATAGATACGCAGGCCCTTAAGGATGCCTCCGGCCAACTGGCCGTCTGCGTCGGGCTCGCGATAAGAAGGTAGACGATGATAGAAATAAATCTTTTGCCGCCGCATCTGAAAGGCAGGAAGAGGGAGCCGATGAAGCTGCCTTCGCTGCCCGTCATACCGGTCGCCGCCGGCATCGTCATCTTCCTGTTTGCCGTGCAGGTCCTGTTATGGGTCTTTATCCAGGTAAAGGCCGTTTCCCGCGATTCCCTCAAAAAGAAGGCCGCCTCTATCGCCGCGTCGAATAAAGAGGCTATCAACATCGACAATACCCTGAGGGAGATATCCTCAAAGGTCGCAATTGTCGATAAGCTGTCCGGCTCGAGGTTCGGGCTGGCGAAGATGCTTAATGATATTTCCGATTCGATGACATCGGGCGTCTGGTTGAGGAGCATCGATATCAAGAAGGGCGAATCGCCCGCAGAGCCCGGCATCCTGAGGGAGGTGCTGGTGATAGAGGGTTCAAGCGTCATCTCCGGGGGCACCGACGAGTACACGATAGGCAAATTCGTCAATTCACTGAAAGAGAACGCGTCCTTCTCGTCGGATTTCGACAATATCGAGATCGCGAAGGAGGAGCGTAAAAAGATACAAAATACCGAGATAATGGATTTTATCGTCATGTGCCATTTTAAGAAGGGGAAGGGGTTATAAATATATGCCCGCGCCTTTTAACATACCGCGCATCCCAAAGGCCGACCTTGAGAAGATAGCGCTTATAGGGATAGCGGGTTTTATAGTTGTGTTCAGCCTGATCCAGTTCCTGATGATCCCCTCTTTCCGCAAGTTAAGCGGGTTGAGGAAAGATATCATCAAGGAAACAGAGACCCTGAAAAAAGATGAGGCGCTCATAGCGAGCAAATCCCAGCTGCAGGCCCGGTTGACGGCGGCGCAGGAAAAACTCAAGGTTTATGAGAACGCCATGCCCCGTTACAGCGAAATGCCGGGTATCCTGCAGAAGATCGCGGAGGTCGCTTACGAAAATAAGGTCAAGATAATAAAGGTCGAGCCTCTCCGCACGGAGAAAGCCGAGCCGGCAAAAACCAAGGCTCCGCAGGCGAAACCCGGGGCAAAACCCGAGGCGAAAAAACCCGCCTCTATATATATGGAGATCCCTATACAGGTAGAGGTAAAAGGAGGCTATCACGCCATAGGCCAGTTCATAAACGGCGTCGAGACTGCCGTAAATATCATGTCGATAGGGGATATAGAGGTCAAGGCGAACCCCGAGGATATGCAGAACCATAACGCCAGGCTACTGATAGTCGCTTATGTCCTGCGCGAGGAGACCCAATCGAAATGAGGAACGCGGCATTCATAGGGCTTTTGATCCTTATCGCGTTCGCGCCGTATGCCCCGGGGAACGAAAATTTCAAGTACGACCCCAAAAATAAACGCGACCCGTTCAGGCCCCTTGTCGACAGGGACGGCAACATACTTCCCGAAATGAGGGCGGTCACGGCCAATGTCGAACTGACCCTTGAGGGGATAGTCTGGTCCAGGAACGGGGATTCATACGCTATCGTAGGCGGTTCGGTCGTCAGGGCCGGGGATATCCTGGGAGATTATAAGGTCAAAAATATAGAGAAGACGCGGGTGATCCTCGAAAGAGGCGGCGAAGAATCAGTCATAAATTTGAGAGGCGAGGAGGAATAACATGTCCAAGCGCGAAAAGATCTCAGTCGTAGGCGTCGTGTTTTTGAGCGCGTTTTTTTACGGGTCCGCGTGCGGGCAGGAGCCGCCGGCCGCGCCGACCGCGGAAGCCGTTCCGCCGCCGGCCGCGGTAGAGCAGCCTGTCGCCGCGCAGCCTGTCGCCGTTTTGCAGCAGGAGACCGCGGAGGAGAAGAGCACCGTGACCCTTGATTTTAAGGATGCCGATATACAGAATGTCCTCCGGGTGCTGGCTTACAAGAGCGGCGTAAATATCGTTACGGGCAAGGAGGTCGCGGGGACCATCACTATACGGCTTGTGGATGTGCCGTGGGAACAGGCGCTGGACGTTATCCTCAACACATACGGTTTCGCGTATGAACGCGAAGGCAACATCATCACGGTCTCGACCGTTGACGCCCTGAAGGAACGCAGGGAGAAGAAGAAGGAATTGACCGAGATAGAGGGCGTCACCAGCAAGGTCTTCAATTTACAGTATCTCGACGCGCAGGACGCCAAGAAGATGCTCGAGCCGCAGTTGTCGCCGCAGGGCAAGATATCGGTCCTTGAGGTGACCGGGCAGAAAGGGTGGAAGATCGGCGTGCCGCAAGCCGGCGGCCAGTCGACGGATGAAGGCAAAGAGAGAAGGGAAAGGGAAAACTCCAGGTCGCGCTCGCTGGTGGTGACCGATACGTTGACCTATCTTGACAGGATGTCTAAGATATTAAAAGAGATGGATGTCAAGCCCGTCCAGATCCTTATAGAGGCGAGGATAATGGAGGTCAGCAAGAACGTCCTGAGGGATATAGGGATGGAGTGGAGCACCGGGTCAAGGCTGCAGAACCACCAGGCTTTGACTACGGCAGGGGCCCTTAACGGCGGGGTCAAAGTGAAGTTCGGCAGCGCTTCTAAGACGACAGGCACGATATCGGGAAGCAATTATTCGCAATCGGAGCCTACCGACCCTCTCGGTTACCAGCCTTCGAATTTCAACCCGCTTGCCACGAACCTCAACCCTTATAACGCGGGGCTCCAGCTGCTCTACCAGAAACTCTTCGGGACGCAGATGGAAGCTATGGTCCACGCGCTTGAGGAAGACGTGAGGACCAATACGCTGTCCGCGCCTAAGATACTGACGCTTTCCGGCCAGGAAGCGATCATCCTTATAGGCACGAAGTATCCCATAGTCGAGAGCAGTGTTTCGGGCACTTCAGGTACCGCGACAGAGAACCTGGCTTATTACCAGGATATAGGCGTCCAGCTTTATGTAGTCCCCCAGGTAAGCGGTGACGAAAAATTCATCAACATGATAGTCCATCCGGTCATTTCCGAGAGGACGGCGCTCACCGTCGGGTTGAATGATTACCCGGTCATAGACACGAGAGAGACGGAGACCCAGATCTTGATGGCGGACGGCGAAACGATAGTAATCGGCGGCCTTCTCAGGAACGTAAAGTCAAAGAGCAGGATAGGGATACCGATATTGGGAGATATCCCGGTAATCGGCAACCTCTTTTCGCGGGCGACCAACAATACCGATAAAATAGACCTCCTTATATTCATAACGGCAAGGGTTGTAAGGCCGGGAGAGTTCACCGACCAGGAGATGGCGATGGTCAAGCAGGCCTTGGAGGCCGGGCAGGCCAATGTCACCCCCGCAGCCGAGCCGGAGAAGAAGGAGAAGAAGAAGGAAGACAAGAAGAAAGAGAAACCGGCCGCGCCGGTGGCCGCGGAAGGATTCAGCAAGTCTAACAGGGGTTATTTAAGCAAATAATGCGCTACAAGGAGGAAGCAGTGAAAAGGGTTTTTTTCGCGTTAATTCTTATGTCGGTGATCATTCTCCCGTTGGCGGCGCAGGATAACAAGAGCTCCGATTTTGACGCCGCTTTCCAGGACGCCACACAGATGTCGCCGGCCGGGAACGAAGGGGCCAGAGGCACGGACATACTCATCAGGGATACCACCAGCGTCCTGCACAGGGAGCAGATGGCGATACTCGACGAACTCGCGAAGCTGCGCAAGGAGATCGCCGACCTGAAGAAAGACATCAAGACCATAAAGGGCCAGGTTGAATAATTACCGGGTCGTATTCGCCAAGAAAGAGCAGATGAAGTTCATCTCGCATCTCGATCTCGCCCGGCTTTTCCAGCGGGCGGCCCGCCGCGCCGGCATATCCCTCATGATCTCGCAGGGGTTCAGCCCGAGGCCAAAGATAAGTTTTAAACGCGCGTTGAAGCTCGGCGTGGAGAGCGAGGCCGAGGAAGCGGTATTCCATCTCAAGGATATGATATCGAAAGAGGATTTCGGTAACAGATTGCAGGCGCAATTGCCTGGAGGGATAGTCATTAAAAATATAGAGGAAATAAATTAATGGGAAAAGAAATTTTAATCAACATCGAGCCGCAGGAGACAAGGCTCGCGGTGCTCGAGAACAAGGTCCTCGAGGAGTTTTCGGTCGAGAGGCTGGGCGAGAAGAGGCTCGTCGGCAATGTCATCAAGGGCAGGGTGAACTCTGTCGTGCCGGCGGTCAAGGCCGCGTTCGTCGGACTCGGGTTGGAGAAGAACGGTTATCTATATCTCGCGGATATCGTCGGTATAGGAATGGATTTCGAATCGATCGACAAGGAAGAGGAAGTGGTAAGGCCTCCCAGGGGCATACAGCCGCACCAGTCGATAGACCAGCTGGTAAAAAAAGGACAGGAAGTCCTCGTCCAGGTGACTAAGGAGCCGTTCGGCACGAAGGGCGCGCGCCTCACTACCCATATCTCATTACCCGGCCGCTATATAGTTTTATTGCCGTACGACAGGCACCTCGGGATCTCGCGCCGCATATCGGACGATAAGGAACGCGCGCGGCTTAAGGATATATTGAGGGGGCTTGAAGTCCCGAAGGAGATGGGCGTCATAATCAGGACCGCGGGCATCGGGCAATCCAAGCGGGAACTCGGCAGGGACCTCAAATATCTCTTGGGCATCTGGAGGAAGATAAAATTCGGCGCGGCGAAGAAACAGGCGCCGGCCCAGCTGCATGAGGAATATGACCTGGTGCTCAGGGTCGCGCGGGATTACCTTACCGAGGACGTCGAGAAACTTATAATAGACAACCGCGACGAATACAGGAAGATACAGCATTTCCTTAGCGCGGTCGCCCCTCACCTCAGGCCTAAAGTCGAACTTTATGAAGGCGACATCCCGCTTTACGACAGGAAGGGCATAGAGAAGGACGTCGAGAAATTATTCGAGCGCAAAGTCCCGCTGAGATGCGGCGGTTATATCGTCATCGAGCCGACCGAAGGGCTCGTCGCGATAGACGTCAACAGCGGGAAGTTCACCGAGAAGAAGAGCCTCGAGGAGACGGCCTTCGCCGTGAATATGGAAGCCGCCCGCGAAGTCGCGCGCCAGATTCGCCTACGCGACCTCGGCGGCATTATCGTGATCGATTTCATCGACATGATGCAGGCCGGCAAGAGGCGCAAGGTCTTCGAGGCGCTCACTGACTCGTTGAAGCGTGACAAGGCGAAGACCGACGTCTCACCGCTCTCAGAGATCTGCCTCGTCGAGATGACGCGCCAGAGGATGCGCCGCAGCGTCGAGAGCATGTCATTCCGCGAATGCCCGTATTGCCAGGGCAGGGGCCTCATCAAATCCGTATCAACGGTATCCATCCAGGCATTAAGGAAAGTCAAAAAATATCTTAAGGAGACGAAGAAGAAACAGGTCGAACTCCTCGTGAACCCCGAGGTCACCTCGCGCCTCTTCAACGAGGACCGCCAGGCGATAGAATCGATCGAGCGCGTCTTCCACGCCAAGATCATCATCAAGGCCGACCCGCTGCTCCATGTCGAAGAGATAAAACTTATCTAAATCTAATCTTGAAATTTAAGTCTCGCTCGGCCTTACTTTATTACTCGGGCCGATATATCGGCCCTGCGTCATAAACCGGCTCTTCGCGAGACTTAAATTTCAAGGTAAACATCAAGATAAACAAAATCCGAGTATGTCCACCAAGATAGAAATTGTTCAAGGCGATGTCACGACATTGGCTGTTGACGCTATCGTCAACGCCGCGAACAAGACATTGCTCGGCGGCGGGGGAGTAGACGGCGCGATACACCGAGCAGCCGGCCCGAAACTCCTCGCCGAATGCGCCACCCTCGGCGGATGCGAGACAGGCGGGGCGAAGATAACAAAGGGCTATAACCTCCCGGCGAAACACGTGATACACACGGTCGGCCCTGTCTGGCGCGACGGCAAGCACAACGAGCCGGAACTGCTCACCTCATGCTACCTCAACTCGCTGAACCTCGCCAAGGAGCACGGCCTCAAAACCATCGCTTTTCCGTCCATCTCCACCGGGGTCTACAGGTTTCCCATCGAATTAGCCGCTCCCATCGCCCTCATGACCACGCAGGATTTCATCACCCAAAACCCCGGCGTTCTGGAGAAGATTATTTTTGTCCTTTTTTCTTCCCAGGATTTTAATATATATGATACTATATTAGAAAAGGATACGGCTTGAACGGATTGTCCAAGCTATATACTTACATTAAATGAAAAATTTAATTTTTATATTAATAATTCCACTATTACGCGCTTTGATTTATTATAACCACGCTTCTTATCTTCATACAGCTTTGCAATGGCATGATAAGTGGCTTGATGGGAAAACAGACGATGCAACAGTTAAAGAAAAAGAGGTTTCTCAGAAAGCTCAAAAATGGATTCAGGCAAATATTTTAGAAATTAAACATCGAGTGATCAACATAGGGGTTGAAGATCCAGCTTTTACTGCTATGGAACCAGTAGGATTAGGTTTTGGACAACAGAGAAATTATAGCGGTTTAGATAATTTACTTTTCTTAAATGTAAAAATACTTGGACCCGCTCGAAATGCCATATTGCAGGCGGAAGGAACGTACAAAACACAAGCAATGCTTAGTTTCAGTCCATTATATTGGATAGAAATGATAATTTTTCTCCCAAGAGAAATTATTAAAATGGCGGGATTTAAAGAAATTTCAAGGAAGTTTCAACCGATTGTAAATACGGTACAATTAGTTTATTGGTTAGTAATGATTTTTTATACCGTAAATTTGATAATTAAAAATAAATAAGGCGGGAAAGAGGTCAAGTTCTAAAGTGACATGTCCTCGATAAGATTTCTTGCTTGACAGAGGTTGAAAATATGGGTACTATGAGGTATACTTAAAATGGATTGGAAGAAGGGGTATAAAATGAAACCGACAAATGGTGGATAATTAGAAGTTTTCTTAGCCATAGAAAAAAAGGAACCGAGAGGTTCCTTTTTTATTTGGATAGGTAAGATTCATATTCTTCAATGTCCTTGGGTTTTAATATCCCCGCGCTAAGTAAATCTCCTTTATATGCATTCAATATTTCCTTAGCCTCTTTTTTAATTAAAGGGTCTTTTACAGCATATTGTTTTACTACATAAGGAAAATTTTCAACTAAATGCATGACATGATATTTTTTTCCTATAGTGAGAGAAATTCTAGCATATTTTAAAGCTTCATCGTATTTAGCATGATTTCCACTTTCTGCGTAATAATATGACAGATTTCCGCAAATAGTTCCCCATAAGATTTGGTCATCTTTACTTCTTGGTTTTGCCTCTGTGCATGCTTTCTTAAAGAATATAAGAGCTTTTTCGGTTAATTCAATGGCTCGGTCATTTACTTTTTGTTCCCATCTGCTCAGTCCGTCATTTCTATAGAGTATCGCTAAGGCTATATTCATTTCCCTCGAGTTTTCTAGGATATCGGTCTTAATTTTCTTAAATTCAGTACTACTGTCTGCCCAATCCTTGATTTGTTTATTTAAAAGCATAGGAATAACGAACTTCCAGCCTAGAAAACCGAACAGCGTAATAAAAAGCGTAATAAGCGCTCCCGTGAAGGTATATGTCCATTGTATTGAGGAAAAAACACCGTTAGAGGCTTTAAAATTTCTCTCGGCCAATTCGCAATATAGTTTGGCGTTAATTGAATCAATAGTAGTTGCATTCGGGTTAGATATATAAGTTTGATTTTTAGATTGATGGGTAAGATTGTTAATCGGGTAGAAAAGCTGTTTAGTAATAACTATATCTTTTATTAATAATAACAATAGGCTCCCTAAGATTAGCAACATTACAAAAAACTTAAGTATTTTCATTTGTACTCCTTTGTAAATATTATAGGATACTAAATTAAGAAAATCAAATAGTAAGTAGGGACGCTACGGAAGGGGATATTTTTGTCTGTAAGGTGATGCTAAGGACGGAGATTTTGGATTGGGAAATTCGAGCGGGCTGGGCTGCTAAAGTTTGCCATGACGACCAGGCAATCCGGTGAGCGAAGAGGCGATTAGTTGCGTAGGTCTTTATTTAGTTCAAGCGGGTGACTGCCGACGGAGCCCTTGCCCGCGAACCGAGTGAGCGGGCGAGGTGCTCGGCAGGCAGGACCCGCCTGACTCGGTTTCCCTTGCCTAAACGGTTGTACTTTTTGCGGCAATCCGCAAAAAGTACTGCGCAGGCTTCGGGATGATTTTCCACGTGAAAGACTGGAAAATCAATTGACACTTTTGCCATTTTAAGGTATAATCTCCCGAAATCCGTAATTCCCAATAAAATAAGAGAAGGAGTATCTCTATGTACGCCGTAATAATGACAGGCGGGAAGCAATATAAGGTCGAAAAAGGCGCCACCATCACGGTTGAGCGCCTGACGCATCCCGAAAAAGACAATGAAGTTACGATAAAAGACGTGCTCATGGTCCACGATGGGAAGGAAGTCAAGTTCGGCAGGCCTTTCCTCAAGGACGCCAAGGTGGTCTGCGAAGTCGTATCCGACTTCAGGGGCAAGAAGCTGATGTCCTATAAGTACAGGAGACGGAAGGACTCGCACTGGAAGAAGGGCCACCGCCAGGAGTTGACGAAACTTAAGATAAAAGAGATAAAGGTTTAGGAGGAGACAATGGCTCATCATAAAGGACAAGGTTCAACCAGAAACGGCCGCGACAGCAATTCCCAGAGGTTAGGGTTAAAAGCTTCAGGCGGGCAGAAGGTCACAGCCGGAAGCATTATAATAAGGCAGCGCGGGACCCCGTTTAAAGCGGGCATCAATGTCGGCAAGGGCAAAGACGACACGCTTTTCGCCTTAAAAGACGGAATAGTAACTTTCAAGTCCAAAACCGTAAGTATCCTGCCACAATAAAATAAGAAGCCGAAAGCCAAGGTGTTTGTAGATACCGCGAAGATCGAGGTCAAAGCAGGCCACGGCGGTGACGGTTGCTCGAGTTTGTATAAGGACAGGTATTCCCGTTACCCGGTCATGAACGGCGGGCCGGGCGGCAACGGCGGCAACGTCGTAATACGCGCGAACGAGAACATACACACCCTCCTGGACTTCCAATTCCGCAGGCATTTCAAGGCCCACAAAGGCGAGAACGGCTCATCCAATAACAGGAACGGAAAGACCGGGGAGGACTGCGTCATCGAGGTCCCGGTCGGGACGATCGTCGCGGATTTTGAGAAGGGATATACCTTAAGGGACCTGACCGCCTCAGGAGAGAGTTTTATCGTCGCCAAAGGCGGCCACGGCGGGCGCGGCAACGCCTGCAAGAAACCCGCTACACCCGGCGAGCCTGGCGAAGAGAGATTGCTCTCGCTCGAGCTGAAACTGATAGCCGATTGCGGGCTTCTCGGTTTTCCGAACGCCGGCAAATCGTCGCTCATCTCGTCTATATCAAAAGCCAAGCCGAAGATCGCGGCGTACCCGTTCACTACATTAGCGCCGGTGCTCGGCATAGTCGAATATGATGACGGCCGCCATTTCAAGATAGCCGATATCCCGGGCCTGATCGAAGGCGCGCATGAAGGCAAAGGCCTCGGCCATAAATTCCTTAAACATATCGACCGCACGAAGGTACTGGTGCATATCATCGACATGGCCGGGGTGGACGGCAGGGACCCGCTCGAGGATTACAAAATATTAAATAACGAATTGAAGCAGTACGGCGTAAGCGCGGAGAAGAAACCGCAGGTCCTGGTCGCCAACAAGATGGATATTCCCGCGGCAAAAGAGAACCTAAAAAGGTTTAAAGAAAAAATAAAAAAGGATATAATACCTATATCGGCCAAGACCGGCGACGGCACAAAGGAACTGGTAGAGATGATCGTAAAAAAACTGGATGAGATAAGATGAGGGAAAAATATCTTTCAAATTTGAAACTCGTAGTCGTCAAGGTCGGGACTTCGACATTGACGTCTAAGACCTCGCCCATGGACAAGAACGCCATAAAGAGCATCTCCAAGCAGGTCTGCGAACTGCGCGATAAGGGGATAAAGGTCGTCCTCGTAAGCTCGGGCGCTATCGGCGCGGGCATGCACCTTCTGGGGCTTAAGTCCCGTCCGAAGACACTCGAACACCTCCAGGCGGCCGCGGCGATAGGCCAGGCCCAGCTTATGAAGGCATATGACGAGTATTTCAAGGGCCACGGCCGCAAGGTCGCGCAGGTGCTCCTGACGCGCGACGACCTCGAGGAGAAGAAGAGATACACGAGCGTAAAGAACACGATACACACCATTCTCGAATACGGCGCCGTCCCTATCATCAACGAGAACGACACAGTCTCGGTCGACGAGATAAAATTCGGCGATAACGACACGCTCGCGAGCCTCGTGGCGAAATTGCTCGGGGCGGATCTGCTTATACTCCTTTCCGACGTCGACGGCCTCTACTGCCACATGGAAAATAAGGAAGTCATCGATGTGGTCGAGGAAATAGACGGCGGCGTAGAAAAACTCGCCAGCGGCACCGACAAGGAGACATGCGTCGGCGGGATGTCGACTAAGATAAAGGCCGCGAAGACGGCCACCGAAGCCGGCATTCCCATGGTCATCGCCAACGGGAAGACCGAAGATATACTCACGAAGGTCGTCAACAGGGAAAAAGTCGGCACGATCTTTGTTCCGAAGCATAAGAGGAGCCAGTCCTAGATGAGCGGTTTGAAAAACGATATAGTTGCTATTGCCCGGGGCGCGAAGAAGGCGTCTTTCCTTATGGGCCAGATTTCGTCCGCGGTAAAAGAGAAGGCCCTGCTCGCGATGGCAGACGGGCTCGAGGAGAACAAGTCCGCGGTATTTGCCGCGAATAAGAAAGACGTGAAAGCCGCGAAGTCGAAAAAACTTAGCGCCGCCTTCATCGACCGGCTCACATTGGACGAGAAGCGCATAAAGGCGATGGCCGATTCTTTGCGCCAGGTCGCGGTCCAGCACGATCCTATCGGCGAGGTCATAAAGATGTGGACGCGCCCGAACGGGTTATGGATCGGGAAATTAAGGGTGCCGCTCGGCGTGATCGGCGTCATATATGAATCGCGCCCGAATGTCACGGCCGATTGTATAGGATTATGCCTCAAGGCCGGCAACTGCGCGATACTGCGCGGCGGAAGCGAGGCTATAAATTCCAATATCGCCATCTTCGATATCCTTAACGGCGCGGCAAAAGAGAACGGTATACCTGACGGGGCTATCAGCCTGGTGAAGACGACCGACAGGAAGGCCGTCCGCATACTCCTGACTTTAAGCGATCACGTCGACCTGATAATACCCCGCGGCGGCGAGAGCCTGATAAGGGAAGTCGCCCAACATTCGAAGATCCCCGTCCTCAAGCACTATAAGGGGATATGCCACGTCTACGTGGACGAGGACGCGGACCTCAATATGGCCGAGAGGATATGTTTCAATGCCAAGGTCCAGAGGCCTTCGGTCTGCAACGCGATGGAGACCCTCCTGGTAAGCGAGGACGTCGCGGCGAGGTTTTTGCCTTCGATGGCAAAGAAATACAAAGAGGCGGGCGTCGAGATAAGGGGCTGCCCTATGACCCGGAGGATCGTCAAAGGGATAAAGGCCGCGACCGAGAAGGATTGGTCGACCGAATACCTCGGCCTGATAATTTCGATAAAGGTCGTCAAAGGCCCGCATGAGGCGGTCGAGCATATAAACAAATACGGCACTAAACTCTCGGACGCCATCGTGACCGAGAATTACCATAACGCGGTCGAGTTCCTCCGCAAGGTCGACTCGGCTGCGGTCTATGTCAACGCCTCGACGCGTTTTACCGACGGCGGAGAGTTCGGGTTCGGCGCCGAGATAGGCATCTCGACCGACAAGTTCCACGCCC
Source organism: Candidatus Omnitrophota bacterium (assembly GCA_041653595.1). Lineage (NCBI taxonomy): Bacteria > Pseudomonadati > Candidatus Omnitrophota > Candidatus Omnitrophota bacterium. Next base: position 48,754 of record JBAZFB010000003.1, read on the forward strand.
GCGGCCCGGTCGGGGTAGAGGAACTCACAAGTTACAAATATATAATCTACGGCGACGGACAGATAAGGGAGTGACATCATGCGTATAGGCATACTCGGCGGCACGTTCAATCCCATCCACGTCGGCCATCTCGTACTGGCCGAAGAGGCGAGGGAGAAGCTCAGCCTCGATAAGGTGATATTCGTCCCGGCGTATATACCGCCTCACAAGAAGGACGAGGAGCTCGCCGAGCCGAACGACAGGTTCAAGATGGTCGAGCTGGCGCTGAGGGGCAATTCGGATTTCGAGGTATCGTCGTTCGAGATCGACGCGAAGACGACTTCTTATTCGGTGGAGACACTGAAGGCCTTCAAGCAGAAATACGGCGAGGAGGCCAAGCTCTTCTTCATAACCGGCGCGGATTCGCTGGGCGAGATATATTCATGGAAAGAGATCGACCAGATATTCAAGCTTTCGAATTTCATCGTGGCCAACCGCCCGGGATACGACATAGCGAACGTCCCGAGCGGCACCGACGTCGTCACGATAACCTCCCTGGAGATATCATCCTCGCTTATAAGGAAGAAGCTAAGGGAAGGCAAGTCGATAAGGTATCTTGTCGCCGAACCCGTAAGGGAATATATAATAGCCCGAAGGCTTTACAGATAACGGAGGAAGACGATGAGGAACTATTACGTTACGCCTGAAGGCCAGCTCCGCAAGGATATACCCGTAGAGGAATTCCGCCAGGCCCTGGCGGCGGAGAAATCGCTGCTTTGGGTGGATATGGAAGGCCTCGAGGACAGCGATATTGAGGTCCTGATGGACGTATTCGGCCTCCACCCGCTGACCATAGAGGACTGCATAATGGTCAACGCCAGGCCGAAGGTCGAGGATTTCCAGAGCTACCTTTTCCTGGTCACCCAGGGCGTAAGGGTGAACGAGGAGACGAGGAAGATAGAAATGTTCGAGGTGGATTTTTGCCTCGGGAAGAACTATCTTATAACCGTCCATACCGACCCGATCAGGCCGGTAACCCTTAACCTCGAGAGGGTCGATAAAGGTTCGCCTATAATAAAAAGGGGCGGAGATTTTCTCATGTGCTCCATACTGGAGTCGCTCGCCGACAGCTATTATCCCCTCGTCGACCAGTTTGACAAGCGCGTCGATGAGATGGAGGCGGAGCTCTTCAAGGACCCTACGACGAAGACCTTCAACCAGATATACAGGCTCAAGAACGACACGATGCTCCTGCGCCGGACGATAGGCCCGCAGGCCGACATCTTCTCCATCATTACGCGCGGGGACTTCCCGCTCATCCAGCCCGCCAATTACGTATATTACAGGAACGTCTTCGACCACCTCGTGAGGATAAACGATATCGTCGGCACCTCGCGCGATATCGTCACCGGCGCGCTCGAGGCATACGTATCCATCGTCTCGAACAGGCTGAACGAAGTAATGAAGGTCCTGACTCTCCTGGCCACGGTGATGATGCCGTTCATAGTCATCCCGAGCATCTACGGCATGAACCTGAAGTTCCTGCCTTTTTCGCAGCATGAGAACGGCCTCTTCTTCATACTGGCATTCACCCTCGCGTTGACTATAATCATGGTTTTATACCTGAAGAATAAGAGATGGTTATAATAAACGAGCTTAAGTTATTCTGGCCGCTCATGATAGCGATAGGGGTCCTGTTGGTCCTGTCGGCTTTCTTTTCTATGTCGGAGACGGCGCTCATATCCTTGAACAAGATACGTTTGCGCCATTTAGTGTCAAAGGGCAACAAGAAGGCGAAACTGGTATATGCCCTCGTCTCCAATCCCGACCGCTTCATCACATCGATACTTGTGGGGAACAATATCGTTAATACCGCGATATCAGTCCTCATCGCCTTTGTGCTCATACATATATTCGGGGAGGACATGGGAATGGTGCTCGCTACCGTGATAGGCGCGACCATCATCGTAGTCTTCGGCGAGATCATCCCTAAGGTCTTCGCGGTCCAGCGCGCCGAGAGGACCTCCCTTGAGCTCGCCGTCCCGCTGAAGTTCGTCCTCGCGGTCCTGGCGCCTGTTGCCCGCGTCTTTTACGGCCTCGGCAACGGCATAATCAAGGTCTTCGGCGGGGAGCCGCAGAGGGGCCCTCTCATCACCGAGGAAGAGATAAGGCTCATGATAGAGCTGGGCAAGGAAGAGGGCGTCCTCGGCGATGAGGAGCGCAAGATGCTCCACAGGATATTCGAGTTCGGCGATACGCTCGTCAGCGAAGTCATGATCCCGAAAGAAAAGATAATAGGAATAGACGTCGATGCCTCGGCCGAGGAGCTGCTTGACCTATTGGTCGAAGAGGGCCACGCGAGGGTTCCGGCATATAAGGGCTCGGTAGACAATATCGAGGGGATCATCTACGCGCGGGACCTGCTTTATATCTGGCAGAACAAGGGCCTGGTCATAATACCGGACCTGCTTCACCCGCCGTATTTCATTCCGAAGAACAAACGTGTCAGCGACCTGCTTAAGGATTTCCAGCGGATGCGGATACAGATGGCGATAGTCGTGGACGACAAGAAACAGACGATCGGCCTCATAACCCTGGAAGACCTTATAGAGGAGATAGTGGGGGAGATAGACGAGTCACTGGAATGAAAGGTGCCCGCTTCGTGGCGGGTCATCTTTATCCCGCACCTTACAAAAGGTGCGGGGTTGACAGCGATTTAGAGGTGTGGTAGACTAGAGTCATTCCAAAACCTTACAGGAGGTGCTAGATGGAAGGTTATTGCGTTAAATGCAAGAAGAAGCAGGAAATGAAAGACACAATGAAGCAGAAGATGAAGAATGGCCGTGAAGCGATGAAGGGCAAATGCCCGGTCTGCGGCACGGGAATGTACAGGATACTTGGAAAGTAAGACAGAGCCCAGATCAAAAGCTGTACTGATAGCTGAGACCGCAAAAGAGAAGAAGGCCGAAGACATAGTATTGTTGGACGTGAGCAGGGTGTCCGCGTTCTGCGATTATTTCATAATCATGACTGCGAACAACACCCGCCAGGTCAAGGCTATATCGGATGAGATAGAAGGTAAGCTGGAGGAGGAAGGTTACCTGCTCTGGCACAGGGAGGGCGAGAGGGAGTCGAGCTGGCTGTTGCTCGATTTCGGGAATTGCGTCGTCCATATCTTCGATCCGGAAGCCAGAAGGTTCTATGGCCTCGAAAGCTTATGGGGAGACGTGCCCCGCGAGAATCTCGGCTAGTATTGGATATCCTTAAATGCCACCCGCATCCCTGCGGGTGGCATTATATTTAGGAGAGGCATGGTAGAGACCCGGATACTTGAATTTCTCGATAAGAATTTAGGCGCGACGGAGAAGATCAAAGGCCTTTACGCCCGGGACCTGCTCTGTCTCGAGAATCCCAGGGACCCGGCGCACGGGGACATCTCGACGAATATCGCCTTCAGGCTGGCCAAGCCGCTGAAGACAAATCCTGCCGAGCTGGCCAAGGAGATCGCCAAGGCGCTCTCCGGCGCTCTCGCGTCTTCACCGCTCAAAGGCGAGGTCGACGCCATAGAGCCGCTCAACGGTTTTATAAACATAAGGCTTTCGGCCCCGGCGCTGCGCCAGATTCTAAAGGATATAAAGTCCGGTAAAGAGAAGTTCGGTTGTAACGATTCCGGAAAAGGAAAGAAGATACAGGTCGAGTTCGTCAGCGCGAACCCGACAGGCACGCTGAGCGTCGCGCACGCGCGCCAGGCCGCGTTCGGCGATTCGTTGGCGAATATAATCGCGGCCAACGGCCATGAAGTGACCCGGGAATATTATATAAACGACGAGGGCGTCCAGATAACAATACTCGGCCAGTCTATATACGCCAGGTACAGGCAGGAGATAGGCGACCAGTATGAATTCCCGGAGAACGGTTATAAGGGCGAGTATATAAAGGAGATGGCCGAAGAATTCCGCAAGGAGCACGGCGATAAATATAAAGCAGGGACGCCGGAGGATCTCAAGGTATTTTCGGAATGGGGCTGCGGTTATCTCCTGAATGAGATAAAAAAAGAACTGCTGGATTTCGGGGTAAAGTTCGACGTCTGGTTCAGCCAGAAGGCGCTCGGCGCGTCCGGGAAGATAGAGAAGACGCTCGAGCTCCTCAGGAAGAAGGGATTGTTATACGAAGCGGAAGGCGCGCTCTGGTTCAAGTCCACGCAATTCGGCGATGACAAGGACAGGGTAGTCAAGAAGAGCGACGGCGCGTACACATACGTGACGCCGGATATCGCCTATCACAAGGATAAATTCGAGCGGGGTTTTTCCGGGGTCATCGATATACTCGGGCCCGACCATCACGGTTATATAAACAGGATAAAGGCCGCGGTTCAGGCGCTCGGCTATCCGGCAGGCGCGGTATCTATAATAATAATACAGCTGGCGACATTATATAAGAACGGGCAGCCGGTGAAGATGTCCACGCGGGCCGGCGAGTATATAACTTTACGGGAGGTCCTCGATGAAGTCGGGAAGGACGCGGCGCGTTTCTTCTTCCTGATGAGGAAGGCGAACGCGCACCTCGATTTCGACCTCGAGCTCGCGAAGAAGCAGACGCCCGAGAACCCTGTCTATTATGTCCAGTACGCGCACGCGAGGATATGCAGCTTGCTCGCCTTGTCGAAATTACCGGAGGGCGATATCGCGGGCGCGGACCTCGAACTGCTCGGCGCGCCGGAGGAGTTGAATTTATTCAAAGAGTTGAGGCAGTTCCCGCAATCGGTGAAGCTTGCCGCGCAGGAGCTCGACCCTTACAGGATAATAACATACCTGCAGGAATTGGCGGCGTGCTTCCATAAATTCTACGAGGCGAACAAGGTCATCTCGGACGACGCGGAGCTCAGCCGCGCGAGGCTCTATCTCGTCTCATGCGTCAAGCAAACTCTCGCCAACGGCCTGACCCTGCTCGGAGTCTCCTGCCCGGCGAAGATGTAAATTTCGCAATACGGCCCCAAAATTATGTTCGAATCACTCAAATTATACAAGAACGAGGAGTTGAGCCTCGAGAAGGTGCACGGGCAGCTGGTCGAGCTGGGTTATGAGCGCCGGCCGAAGGTAGCCGAACAGGGGGACTTTGCCCAGCGCGGCGGGATCCTCGACATCTTCCCTGTGACCTTCGACGAGCCGGTGCGCCTCGAGTTCGACGCGGACAAGCTCGTCCATATAAAATCATTCGATATCGCCACCGGCACTTCTTTCCTGGACCACCAGATGGCGATCATCCTTCCGGCCAAAGGTATTGTGCCGCGAAAACTAAAGACCCGCCGCATCCCCGGCGTCGAGATCTCCGAAGACCTGCCGATAAGCAACTTCGTCGACATATCCCCGGGCGATCACGTCGTCCACGTAAAACACGGCATAGGCCGGTATAAAGGGATAGAGCGCGTAAAAGAGCCAAAGGGCGTCATCGATTATATCGTCATAGAATACGCCGAAGGCGCGAAACTTTTCGTCCCGATGCCGGAGATGAACCTCGTCCAGAAATATATAGGGTTCGAGGGCAGGCCTCCGAAACTATACAAACTCGGGACCAGGGCGTGGGCGCTGGCCAAGGCCCGCGCGCAAAAAGGCATCTATTCGCTCGCGTTGGAATACATCGAGATCCAGGCGAAGCGCGAGGCGTTGAAGGGTTTCGCCTTTTCGAAAGATACGGATTGGCAGGCGGAGCTCGAGAGGTCGTTCCAGTTCAAGGACACGCCGGCGCAGGCCAGGGCCGCGCAGGAGATAAAACGCGACATGGAAAGCCCGAAGCCGATGGACAGGCTCGTCTGCGGCGACGTGGGATACGGAAAGACCGAAGTCGCCCTGCGCGCCGCGTTCAAGGCCGTCACGGACAATAAGCAGGTCGCGATGCTCGTGCCCACGACCATCCTCGCCGAACAGCATTACGCGACATTCAAGGAGAGGATGAAGAAATACCCGGTGAATATCGAGATGCTCTCGCGTTTCAGGAGCGGGACAGAACAGGGCGCGATAATCGCCGGCGTAAAAGACGGCTCGGTCGACATTATAATAGGGACGCACCGGCTCCTCTCGCACGATGTCGCGTTCAGGGAGCTCGGCCTGGTAATAATCGACGAGGAACAGAGGTTCGGCGTAAAACACAAGGAGCGGCTGAAGAGGATGAGGCTCCTGGTCGATGTCCTGACGCTTACGGCCACGCCGATCCCGCGCACCCTTTATATGTCGCTTATGGGCATAAAGGATATGTCGGTGATCGACACCCCGCCCGAGAACAGGATACCGGTCGCGACGAAAGTCGCGGAATTCGACGAGCGGATAATAAAAGATGGGATAAAGCGCGAACTCAAACGCGGCGGCCAGGTCTTTTTCGTGAATAACAGGATACGGGGGCTGAATAAACTGGCGGAGCGGTTGAGGGAGATCGTCCCCGGGGCCAGGGTGGAGGAGGCGCACGGGCAGATGCCGGCGCACGAACTGGAGAATATAATGGTCGGGTTCATAAACGGCAGGATAGATGTGCTCGTTTCCACCGCCATAATCCAATCCGGCATCGATATCCCCAACGCGAACACGATATTCGTCAACCGCGCCGATATGTTCGGACTCGCCGACCTCTACCAGTTGAGGGGCCGGGTGGGAAGGTATATAGTCCAGGCCCATTCATATTTTCTTTATCCCAAGGGGTGGCAATTGCCCAAGGACGCCGAGGCGAGGCTTAAGGCGATCGAGGAGCATACCGAGCTCGGCTCCGGCTTCAAGATAGCGATGGAGGACCTTGAACTGCGCGGCGCCGGAAACCTTTTGGGCACGGAACAGCACGGCTTTATACAGGCGATAGGTTTTGACCTTTATTGCAGGCTGCTGAGAAGCACGATAGCCGGTCTCCGAAAGGGCTTGCCTATCCGGAGCCGGTTATGATATATTATTCTAAATACTTACCAGAGAGAAGATAATGACGGAAAGGCCTATGAAAAAAATCCATATTGCAGCGCTGCTCTTAGCCGCGGTTTTTGTGTTCCCCGGCTGCGGTAACGCGAAATCGAAGCCCCTCGCGACCGTTGACGGCAAGGCCATTACGGTCGGGGATTTCGAAAAGAGGCTCTCCAAGATGCCCGCTTACTATAAGACGCTCGCGGTCGAGCGGAAGAAGGATTTCCTCGATGATATGATAAATGAGCAGCTTATCTATAAGGAAGCGCTCAAACGGGGCATCAACAGGGAGCGCGAGGTAAAGGAGCTTTTGGACGAGGCGAAGCGTAAGATACTTATAGCTAAACTGATGGAAACGGAAGTCAAGAAGTCCGCGGTCTCCGAAGACAAGATAAAGGAGTTCTACGAGTTGCACAAGGACGATTTTGTCACGCCGCTTAAGCTGCGGGCGAGCCATATAATGGTCGATACCGAGGCCGAGGCCAACGAGGTCCTCCAGAAGCTGAAAGGCGGCGGCGATTTCGCGCAGTTGGCTAAGCAATATTCGAAGGACCCCTCGAAAGGGAGGGGCGGCGACCTGGGTTATTTCATAAAAGGGCAGCTGATGCCCGAGATAGAAGAAGTCTGCTTTAAGCTTGAGGTCGGCCAGACGAGCGATATAATCAAGACGAAATTCGGCTACCACATAATAAAACTGACCGACAGGATCGAGCCGAGGACGGTGGAACTCTCCGAGGTCAGGGACGCCATAGAAAAAGAGTTGAAGGATAGGGCCCAACAGCGGACGCTCGACGATCTTGTCAAGAACCTGAGGTCGAAAGCGCACGTCAAGATAAACGAAAAGCTGTTGGAAGCGGGGCCGGATAAATGAGGACAAGGATAAACATGTTATTGTTGGTCCTTGCATTGGGGCTTCATCCCCTGGCCCTGTGCCAGACGACCGGCGCCGTTAACAAGATACTTGCGGTCGTGAACGACGAAGTCGTAACCGAGACAGACCTTGATGCGGCCCTCGGTTCGAGCATCGAGGAGTTAAAGAAGGAATTTTCGGGAGACGAGCTTAAGGCGAAGACGGAAGAGGCGCGCAAGGAACTCCTGAAGCAGATGATAGAGGATAGGCTGATACTCCAGGAAGCGAAGAAATACAATATCGCCGTTGATGATTTTGAGGTTGAGCAAAGGCTGAAAGACGTGAAATCGCGTTTCCCCTCGGAAGACGCCTTTTATTCCGAGGTCGAGAGGTCCGGTGTCTCGACCGACATCCTGAAAAAGCGCTATAAGGAAAATATAATGATGTCCAAGCTCGTAGAGAGCCAGGTAAGGGGCAAAGTAGTCGTTACGCCTATCGAGATAGAGAGTTATTACAAAATACATTCGGCAGAACTGAAGGCGCCGGAATCGGTCCATCTCTTCGGTATCGTCATCCGTTTCGATGCGGGGATCACCGAGGACGACATCAAGCAGAAAGCGGAAGACGTGGTAAAACTCGCCAGGGAAGGCCGCGACTTCAGCGAACTGGCCAAGGTTTACTCGCAGGGCGCAAAGGCGCAGGAGGGCGGGGACTTCGGGATCGTCGAGAAAGGGCAGATGCGCGAGGATTTCGAGAAGGTCATATTCGTTTTAAAACCGGGCGAGACCAGCGACCCGGTAAAGACCGATGCGGGATATTTTATCTTCAAGGTATACGAGAAAAAAGAGAGTTATGTGCGGCCGCTCCAGGAAGCGCGCAGTGATATAGAGGATATAATATACAGGGATAAGGCCCAAAAGCGGTATAAAGACTGGATAGAGAAACTGAAACGCGATGCTTTTATACAGGTCAAATAATACTCGCAGGCAGCCGCGTCCGCGGGTCGCCGTAACCATCGGCGACCCTTTTGGCGTAGGGCCCGAGATAGTCTTAAAAACACTCGCGAACCGTAAGTTGCGTGCGCTTGCCGATTTTATTATCGTGGGCGACAGCTCGGTCATTTCCGCCGCGTTAAGGCTCCCCGGAGTCCCGGCGGGGCTCCCTCGGGGAGTCTCTGTTGCAGACCCGTATATTATCGCTCCCAGCAAGGTGAAATTCGGCCGCCAGTCCAAACTTTCCGGCGCGGCCTCACTGGCCTATCTCGATCTCGCCCTCAAGCTCATAAAAGAAAAGAAAGCCGATTGCCTCGTGAACGCCCCCTTAAGCAAAGAGGCGGTCTCGTCCGCGTTCCCGCGCATAAATTTCATAGGCCACACGGAATATATCGCGGACAAGTTCAAGACCGCGGATTTCGCGATGATGCTGATAGGCGGGCCGCTTAAAGTCACGCTCGTGACGAGGCATATACCGGTCCGTGCGGTGTCAAAGGCGGTGACGAAAGAAGAGATAATCAAGGCCATAAAATTGAGCCATGGGGTGCTTACCTGTTATTTCGGCATAGCCGAACCGAGGATAGGGGTCGCGAGCCTGAACCCCCACGGGGGAGAAGGCGGGAAAATAGGCACCGAGGAGATCAAAATAATAACCCCGGCGGTGAACGAAGCGAAGAGGCATTTTAAGAACATAATCGGCCCGGTTTCGTCAGAGGCGCTGTTTTACATGGCTTACCGCCGGAAGCTCGATTGCGTGGTCGCGATGTACCACGACCAGGGGCTTACGCCGCTTAAGATGATAGCGCGCGATACCAGCATAAACATCACGCTGGGCCTGCCGTTTGTCAGGACCTCGCCCGGCCACGGCACGGCATTCGATATAGCCGGAAAAGGGATAGCCAACCACAGGCCGTTGACCGAATCGGTAAAACTCGCCATAGATATATTCAAAAAAAAGAAGGGCTGAACTTGTTTAACGCGTCCGAATTAAAATCCGTCCTGAAAAAATACGGGCTCACCCCGAGAAAATATCTCGGACAGAATTACCTGGTCGACAGCGATGTCATCGAGGATATAATAGAGGCATGCAGGTTCAGCGATACGGACTGGGTCATGGAAATAGGCGCGGGATTGGGCGCGGTCACGGAACGCCTCGCCCGCCATGTAAAGCATGTCCTGGCCATAGAGAAGGACAGGGGCGCCTGCGTGGCGCTCGGCGATATACTGAAGGGTCTCACCAACGTAAATATCGTCTGCGAAGATTTCCTTGAGCTTGATCTCGAGCGGGCGCTCGCCGAGTCGCCCTACAAGGTCAAGGTGGTAGGCAACCTCCCGTATTACATAACCTCGCCGATAATAGAGAAGTTGATCGCCGGCAGGCATAATTTTGAGTCGGTGTTCATAACGATCCAGAAGGAAGTCGCCGAGAGGGTGTGCGCAAAGCCGGGCAATAAAGATTACGGCTCGCTTTCTGTTTTTGTGCAGTACTACACCAAACCGCGCATATTGCTCGACATAGGCAAGCAGGCGTTTTATCCGGAGCCGGAAGTCGATTCGTCGTTCATCGAGCTCGCGATACTCCAGAAACCATCGGTCCAGGCCAACGACGAAGAGAAATTTTTCGCCGTCGTCAAAGCGGGCTTCGGCCAGCGCAGGAAGACGCTGCTTAATTCCCTTCTCTCGAGCGAGGAGATAAAACTCGATAAGGCCGGCCTGGCAGAGCTTCTTAAAAAGATCGGTATCGACCCGAATATCAGGGCCGAACAGCTCTCCCTCGAAGAATTCGCCCGCATCTCCAACGCCCTCTAAACCTCCGGTTGACATTTTGCGTAACTTATGATAATTTAGCAAGTTAAGATGAGCGAAATGGAAGAGAAGGTAAGATATGTAGCGCGGTTGGCGAGGATAAAATTGACCGATGAAGAGGTCGGTTTATTCTCGCGCCAGCTGGACGGGATACTCGGTTATGTCGATAAGCTTAACCGGAAGCTCGACATACAGGGAAAGACCCTGCCGATGAGCCACCCGCACGAAGCTTCGAACAGCTTTAGGGCTGACGAGGTGAAACCGTCGCTTCCGCCCGAAAAAGTGCTTGCGAACGCCCCCCAGAAGAAAGGTGATTTCTTCAAGGTCCCGAGGATAATAGAAGAATAATTCGCATATGGACAATCTTTATTCCCTCACGGCAGGCGAACTCCTGGGCTTGCTGGATAAGAAGACTATAAACCCCGAAGAGATAATCGAATCGGTATATTCCCGCGCGCAGTCCGTCGACAAAAAGATAAAAGGCTATCTTAATCTCGACAGGGAGAAGGCCTTAAGCCGGGCGAAGGACCTTCCGTCTTCCGGAAAATTGAAAGGCATCCCGGTCGCCGTCAAAGACAATATCTGCGTCGAGGGCGAGCTTACTACCTGCGCCTCGAAGATACTCCGCGGTTTCAAGCCCCCGTATAACGCTACTGTCATCGAGAAATTAAAGTCCGAAGGCGCGGTGATCTTCGGCAAGACGAATATGGACGAATTTGCGTTCGGTTCTTCCTGCGAAAACTCCTCGTATTTCCCGACATTGAACCCGTGGGATACCTCGAGGATACCCGGCGGCTCGAGCGGCGGTTCGGCGGCGGTAGTCTCTGCCGACGAGGCGATAATGGCGATAGGTTCGGACACCGGAGGGTCGATAAGGCAACCTGCTTCGCTTTGCGGCGTCGTCGGGATGAAACCGACATACGGCAGGGTATCGCGGTATGGGCTCATCGCGTTCGCCTCAAGCCTTGACCAGATCGGGCCGTTCACAAAAGACATCAAAGACGCGGCGCTGTTGTTGGGCGTAATAGCCGGTTTCGACGAAAAAGATTCAACATCGGTAAATGTTCCCGTCCCTGATTATGCGTCTTATCTGAAAAATGACGTAAAAGGCATGAAGATCGGCATACCCAAAGAATATTTCGTGGAAGGGATGGATAAAGAGGTCGAGGCCTCGGTCAGGGAAGCGATAGCCCTCCTTAAAGGCAAAGGCGCGCAGATCGTCGACGTATCCCTGCCGCATACCGAATATGCCGTAGCGGTATATTATATACTCGCGACCGCGGAGGCATCGTCCAATCTCGCGCGTTTTGACGGGGTGCAATACGGTTATCGCTGTGAGGATCCCGCGAACCTCCTTGATATGTACGAGAGGACGCGGGGCGAAGGTTTCGGCGCGGAAGCGAAGAGGAGGATAATACTCGGCACATACGTCCTGTCTAGCGGATATTATGACGCTTATTATCTTAAGGCGCAAAAAGTCCGGATGCTTATAAAGAACGATTTTGAGCAGGTCTTTAAGAGCGGCTGCGACTGCATATTGACGCCGACCTCCCCGACACCGGCGTTCAAGGTCGGGGAGAGGTCCGCGGACCCGCTTTCGATGTACCTCTCGGACATATTTACGATATCGGTAAACCTCGCCGGCGTCCCGGCGTTATCCATGCCGTGCGGATTCACGAAGGGCGGCCTGCCGATAGGGATGCAGCTCATAGGGAATTTCTTCGAGGAAGGGAAGATATTCAACGCGGCCTACGCTTACGAGAGCAATACCGATTGGCACAAGAGGAGCCCAAAACTTTAAATGGCGTACGAACCCGTCATAGGACTTGAGGTCCACGTCCAGCTTAAGACCGTATCAAAGATGTTCTGCGGCTGCACGACCGGATTCGGCGGCGCGCCGAACACCCATACGTGCCCGGTCTGCCTGGGTTTCCCTGGAGTGCTGCCGGTATTGAACCGCCGCGCGCTGACCGAGGCTATCAGGGTCGCGCTTGCCGTCGGCTGCAAAGTCTCCGATAAAGTCAAGTTCCACAGGAAAAATTATTTCTATCCGGACCTGCCGAAGGATTACCAGATATCGCAATACGACGAGCCGCTTTCCGAGAACGGCCGATTGAAGATAAAGATCAACGGCGGGGAAAAGACGATAAAGATAAAAAGGGTGCACATGGAAGAGGACGCGGGAAAGCTCATCCATGAAGAGGGCGGCGATTCAAGTTTTGTCGATTTCAACCGATCCGGGATGCCGCTCCTCGAGATAGTGAGCGAGCCGGATATAAATTCCCCGGAGGAGGCGTACCGGTACCTGACCGACCTGAAGCTGCTCCTGCGTTACCTTGAGGTATCGGACTGCGACATGGAAAAGGGCAGCCTGCGCTGCGACGCCAACATATCGATCAGGAAGAAAGGCGGGACCGGGCTCGGAACCAAGGCCGAGGTAAAGAACATGAATTCGTTCAAGGCCGTGAAGTCCGCGCTCGAGTTCGAGTTCGAAAGACAATCCAAATGCCTGGAGGCCGGCGAAAGGATAATCCAGGAGACGCGCCTCTGGGACACGGATAAAGGGGTGACCGTATCGATGCGCTCGAAAGAGGAAGCGCACGATTACAGGTATTTCCCCGAGCCTGACCTTGTCCCGTTCACGCTTGAGGCTGCGATGGTGGAAAATGAAAGAAAAGATCTCCCGGAACTGCCCGAAGCGAGGAAGGCGAGGTTCATCGGCGCGTTAAGCCTGACCGAATATGACGCCGAGGTCCTGACCCAGGATAAAGATACCGCCGATTATTTCGAGGAATGCGTCAAATTCTATAATAAGCCGAAGATCGTCTCGAACTGGCTTATGGGCGACGTCTCGGGATACCTGAACGCCAAGAATTTATCTGTCAGGGATTCGAAACTTAAGCCGCAGGCGCTTGCCGGCCTTTTGAAAGAGGTTGACTCCGGAAAGATAAGCGGCAAGATGGCGAAAGACATCGTCATCGAGATGCTCGATACCGGTAAGGACGCGTCCGCCATAATTTCGGAGAAGGGGCTCGCCCAGATCTCCGACACCGGCGAGCTCGAGAAGTCCGCCGAAGAGGCGATAGCGGAGAACGCGAAGACCGCGGAAGATTTCCTGAACGGCAAGGATAACGCGCTCATGTTCCTCGTCGGGCAGGTGATGAAGAAGACCAAAGGGAAGGCCAATCCCGCGGTCGTGAACAAGATATTAAGGGATAAACTTTCTAAAAAATGACATTCTTATTCAAATTGGCATATGTCATGCCCGCGAAAGCGGGCACACAGTTAACAAAGGAGAATAGGATGCGTAAGATCAAGTTTGCAGTCTGGCTTTTGGCGGTATTTTTAGCGCTTTCAACTTTCCTTTCCGCGGCGTCGACGGATACTGCCAAGGAACAGGCGTCGCAAAAGGCCCCGCCTGTGGCGGGAAAGACCCAGACCGCCCCGGCGGTCAAGGCCGCGCCCGATAAGGAAGAGGACATTTATAAACAACTCGAGCTCTTCTCCGACACACTTTCTATCGTCCGCTCCGAATATGTCGATGACGTCAAGACGAAGACCCTGATATACGGGGCGCTCAAGGGCATGGTCCAGTCGCTCGACAAATTCAGCGAATTCATGGACCCGGAGTCTTATGCCGAGATGAAGGTCGAGACCGAGGGGGAATTCGGCGGGATCGGCATCGAGATAGCCATCAAGGACGACCTGCTTACGGTCATCGCGCCGATAGACGATACCCCGGCTTTCAAGGCGGGAGTAAAGTCCGGCGACAGGATAGTGAAGATAGATAAAGACATAACGCGCGGCATCACCCTGGTCGAGGCGGTGAAAAAGCTCCGCGGAAAACCCGGGACGCCCGTCACGATAACGGTCCTGCGCGAGAGCGAGAGCAAGGTCCTCGATTTCTCGATAACAAGGGATACCATCAAGGTGAAGTCGATAAAGAACCCGAGGATACTGGAAGACAAGATAGGATACATCAAGCTCAGCATATTCCAGGAGCGTTCGGCCAGGGACCTCGAGGACGCGCTGGTCGAACTCGAGAAACAGGGGATGGACAGCCTTATCCTTGACCTGAGGAACGACCCGGGCGGGCTTTTAAATGTCGCCGCCGAGGTCTCGGGCAAATTCCTCCCGGCCGGAGAGATGATAGTATATACCAAGGGCCGCAATAACAAGCAGGAGATGGAGTTCCGCGCGAAAAATAAAAAGCCCAGGACCGATTACCCGATGGTAGTGCTCGTCGACCAGGGTTCTGCCTCCGGTTCGGAGATAGTCGCCGGGGCTTTACAGGACCACAAGCGCGCCGTATTGGTGGGGATGAAGACTTTCGGAAAAGGATCGGTCCAGACCGTCATACCGCTTACCGACGGCTCGGCTATACGGCTTACCACGAGCAAATATTATACGCCTAACGGCCGTTCCATCCACGGACAGGGCATCATACCCGATATAGTTGTGGAATTTAAGCCGGTCAAGAAGGAGACCGCTCCTAAGGAGGATCCCGACGAGGTCTTCGAGAAACTTGAGGAAAAGCCCGGGAAGCCTTCGGAGAAGAAAGAGGTATATGACAACCAGCTCCAGACCGCAGTGGACGCGATAAAGACGATGAGGATATACAAGTCCTCCGTCGTTAAAAAATGAGCAGGATAAACATCCGCAATATTATAGTTGTCATAGCGGCGGTTATCTGCGCTGTCTTCCTGTTCAATGCCGCGAAGGACCTTTTCCAAGACAGGACGCTTGACCGCATCCTGTCCGCCGAACTCGCCGCCGGGAAGGTCTCCAGCAAGGACATGGTCGGTAAAGTAAAGCATGTCTACCTCGAAAAGAGATATTGGGTCCCGGATTATTTTTCCTTCGATGATTTCGAAAGGCGTCTCGGAAAGTCGCTCGACAAGGCCGGGTTTAAGTTACTGCCGGTCTCGAAGACGGTAAAGGAAAGCGCGCTAAAAGCCGCAGTCCCCGGAGGGAGCAAAGCCCCTGAGGGGGCCAAGAAAGAATTCAGGGAAGAGGCGTCTTTCCTGATCGCGGAACGCCCGTCGAGCAACCCCGTATTCCGCCTGACGCTTATCCGCAGGATCCCGGCCATCCCGGCGCCGCCGGCTCCGAAACCCCCGGTTATCCCGGCGCCCCCTGAAGTAAAACCGTCCCCGGTAACTCCGCGTCCGAAGCTGGCTATAGTGCTGGACGACTGGGGATACAACACGAAAAATCTCGACGCTCTCCTGCAGTTGGACATGCCTCTGACGGTTTCGGTCCTGCCCGACCTGCCGTATTCGACGCTCATCGCGCAAAAAGCGGAAGAGCGCGGTTTTGAGGTGATCCTGCACATGCCCATGGAACCTAAGGCCAAGATGAGGCTTGAGCTGACGACGCTTCGCACCGACATGAGCGAAAAAGAGATCCAGGCCGGGTTTTCCAAGGCCCTGCAGACAGTCCCCGGCGCGGCCGGGGTCAATAATCACGAGGGATCCAAGGCTACCGAGGACCGCAGGTTCATGAGGGTAGTGTTCGGCGAACTGAAGAAGAATAACATGTTTTTCCTCGACAGCCTCGTCACGAACTATTCCGCTTGCGAGCGGGTCGCGAGAGAGACCGGCGTTAGGTTCGTCAAGAGGTCGGTATTCCTCGATAATGAGAGCGATCCCGCCTACATAAAAAAGCAGTTCGAAAAGGCGATGGCCCTCGCGATAAAGAGCGGCGGCGCGGTAGCGATCGGGCACGACCGCCCTAACACCATAGCCGTTCTGAAAGAGATGGTCCCGATCATCGCGAGCAAGGGCATAGAGATGGTATACGTATCGAATTTGGCGAGGTAAGGATAATGCTTGTCCTCGGCATCGAGACATCTTGCGATGAGACGGGTGCCGGCGTGGTAAAGGACGGCAACGAAGTGCTCTCCGACGCGGTAGCTTCTTCTCTCGAATTCCATAAGAGATACGGCGGTGTAGTCCCGGAGATAGCCACGCGCTACCATCTGGAAGTCATTGATTATGTGGTGAAGGATTCGCTCAGATCGGCCGGAAAAACGTTAAATGATATCGATCTCGTCGCGGTGACGCAGGGACCGGGACTGGTGGGCGCGCTCCTTGTCGGGATATCGTTCGCCAAATCCCTCGGTTATTCCCTCGGCATACCGGTCGTGGGCGTAAACCATCTCTGGGCGCATATCTACTCAGGGCTCATCGGCCGTACCAAGGTCAAATTTCCGATCATGGGCCTTGTCGTTTCCGGAGGCCATACCAGCCTCGTCCTTTGCGAAGATATAGGAAAATTCAGGTTGCTCGGCCAGACGAGGGACGACGCGGTAGGCGAGGCGTTCGACAAGGTCGCAAAGATACTCGGGCTTGGTTATCCGGGCGGGCCGGCGATCGAAAAGGCGGCGCTCCGCGGCGACCCGGACGCGGTCAGGTTTACTTACCCATATATGGGCGATGATTCATACGATTTTAGTTTCAGCGGGATGAAAACTGCGGTATTATATCATGTGAAGGGCCGGAAGCTTACCGCTGCAATGAAAGCGGATATCGCGGCGAGTTTCCAGAAGGCCGCTGTCGGAGCGATCGTCGAAAAAGCCGTATCGGCCTGCGCGGCAAAAAAGATAGGCTGCCTGGTCGTAGGCGGAGGCGTGAGCGCCAACAGGATATTAAGGGACGAGCTTACCGGCGCCGGCGAAAGGAACGGGATAGAAGTCATATTCCCGCCGATGCGGCTTTCGCTCGATAACGGCGCGATGATCGCCTCAACGGGTTACCTTTTATTCAAGAACGGGAAGAGGTCGGGACTGTCCCTGACCGCCGAACCGGATCTCGGCATCTAGAAGGAGAGAGCGATGGGACTCAGCGAATACGACATGATAATCAGGCTGTGCCTGGCCGCGATATTAAGCGGGTTTATAGGATACGAGCGCGAGGTCCACGGGAGGTTGGCCGGCCTGAGGACACATATCCTCGTAGGTATCGGCTCGACCCTCATAATGCTTACCTCGATGCATATATTCGATATATACAGGGGAGTGGCGACCCCTGACCCTGCCCGCATCGCGGCGCAGGTCGTTAGCGGTATAGGTTTTCTCGGAGCCGGCACGATAATAAGGTTCAAGGCCTCGGTCCGCGGCCTTACTACCGCGGCAAGCCTCTGGACCGTCGCGGGCCTCGGCCTCGCGGTCGGCGCAGGCTTATTTATAGCGGCTACCGTTACGACGATCCTGGCGTTATCGGCCCTTTTCTTCCTCAACAGGCTGGAGAGGGTAATGATAAGGAGGGATTGGTATAAGTCCCTCGAGATAGACACAAAGGCCGGCGCCTCGCAGCTCCAGGAGATACGGTCGGTCCTTTCCGAGTATGACGCGGAGATAAAAGATTTCGACGTGAAAAGATCCTCGTCTTCCGAGGACCTCATCATAAAGATCAATGTCAAGCTTTTGACCAACGAATTCGATAGCGAGATATTGTCCAAGATCCGCGAACTGGACGGGGTCAAGAGAGCGGGTTGGTCGTCGTCGGTCGATTCATAAAAGCACGAGAGGGGGTGTGTCAAGATGCTCGGCAAAGGAAGGAAAGTGGAAGAGAAGGTATTGGATGTCGATGCCAGCATGCAGGGAACGATGTCTTTCAAGGACCCGGTGAATCTGCAGATAAACGGGAGGTTTGAAGGCACGCTTGACACCAAGGGGACGCTTACTATAGGGGAGAAGGCGTTCGTGAGCGCGAACATCGTCGGAGACGAAATAACTATTGCGGGAAAAGTGACCGGCGAAGTGGTCGCGAAAAAATCCCTGAAGCTCATCTCCCCGGCGCGCGTCGACGGGAACATAAAGACGCCGCTGCTGGAGATAAGCAAGGGGGCCGTCCTGAACGGGAATTGCCAGATGGTCTCCGGAGGAAGGGCCTCGTCGCAGGCCGCGGCCGAACTGATGGAAGTGGAAGAGGTCGCCAGGTATCTCGAGGTCGATTCATCGGTGGTCAGGGATTGGGCGGTCAGCGGGAAGCTGCCCGCGATAAGGGAAGGTGACAGGCTGCATTTTGATAAAGCCAAGATAGATGAGTGGATCGCATCGGAACGAATTAAATAAGGCATTCGACGCTCCGGCCGAAAAGGAGAAGCTTATAAGCCTCCATGACGCCGCGGATATCCTCGAGTTGAGCGAGGAGGAGCTGCGGCGTTTCGTCGCCGAAGGGAAGATCCCCGCTTACAGGATCGGCGGCGAATACCTGAGGTTCAGGAAGAGCCAGGTCGAGGCCTTGCGCAGCAGGATACGCATACTGAAGCACCAGTCGGTCCCGATACTCGACATCAGGCCGGCGCAGAGGGAAGAGAAGAAGGCCGGGTACTCGATATTCGACAGGATAAGGGATTTCGTATATTTTAACGATTTCTATATCCTCGCGTTCATTTTGATCGTCCTTTTAGTGGCGTTCATTCTCCTGAGAAGATAGACATCATGGATTATTCCAGGCGTTCGATAAAAAAAGTACTCTCTCATCTTAAGGACGGCAGGATCTCCCAGGGGGCGGCTTTCAAGAAGTTCGAGCATTTTCCTTTCCACGACATGGGTTTTGCCAAGATAGATTTCCACCGCGCCATCCGCAAGGGTTTCCCCGAAGTCATATTCGCGCCCGGCAAGAAAGACCGCGATATCGCCGAGATAGCGAAGCGCATCATCGCCAGCGGGAATACGCTCCTTATCACCAAGGCCTCACCGGAATTATACGGGTATCTTCGTATCTCCATACCCGTCCTGAAGTTCAACGAGGACGCGAGGATGATATATTTTGCGAAAAAAAAGCCGCGGCTCAAAAAGAGCGAGGTGCTTATCGTGACCGCCGGCACATCGGATATTCCTGTCGCCGAGGAGGCGGCGTTGACGCTTGAACTCCTCGGGAACCGCGTTGGAAGGCTTTACGATGTCGGGGTCGCGGGCATACACAGGGTGGTCGGCAACATCCCGCTCCTGAAGAAGGCGAAGGTCATAATAGTCGTAGCCGGGATGGAGGGGGCGCTGGCCTCGATAGTCGGCGGGCTTGTCGCCTGCCCGGTCATAGCCGTGCCGACGTCGGTGGGATACGGCGCTTCGTTCGGAGGGCTCTCGCCGCTTTTGACAATGCTTAACTCATGCGCGCCGGGGGTGTGCGTAATGAACATAGATAACGGTTTCGGCGCCGGATATTTCGCGGGGCTTATAAATAAATGACCCATCCCAAAAAAATATTATACCTTGATTGCCCGAGCGGGATAAGCGGCGATATGTTCCTGGGATCGCTCATAGATTGCGGCCTCGATATCAGGCGCCTCGCCTCGCAGCTGCGCAAGATGAAGATAGGCGTATATAAATTGGCCGCGCGCAAAGTCTCGCGCGCCGGCGTATCAGGCGTCAAATTCGACGTCATATATAAAAAGCACCACGGGCACGAGCATACCGACGACAAGACATTCAAGGGCATCGTGAAGGCGATAAGGTCATCGGGCCTGTCGACCCGGGTCAAGGAAATGTCAGCCGCCGTTTTCACCAACCTCGCGAAAGCGGAGAGCAGGGCCCACGGGATCCCGGTTGAGAAAGTGCATTTCCACGAGGTCGGAGATATAGATTCCGTCGTGGATATAGTCGGCGCCTGCGTCGCTCTGGAGGAGATGGAAATAGATGAGGTCTATTCTTCACGCCTCACTATCGCCGCTCCCGCTCCCGCGACCGCTTACCTGTTGCAGGGGATAGATATCTCCGTCGCCGGCGCGCCTTTTGAATTGGCCACACCCACAGGCGCCGCGCTCCTTAAGACATTTTCAAGATCGCAGATCGATATACCGGCAATGAAAGTCCTCCGGGCCGGGTTCGGCGCCGGAAGCCGTGAGATCCCGGACAGGCCGAACCTGCTCAAGGCGATAATAGGCGAGAGAAGGACAAACGGCGACGCGGATGTCGTCACGGTATTGGAGACCAACATCGATGATATGAACCCCCAGGTCTACGGGCATCTTATCGACAGGCTCTTTGAGGCGGGGGCGCTGGATGTTTATATCACGCCCGCGATAATGAAAAAATCGCGGCCCGCCTGCGTATTGACGGTCCTCTCCGGGCCCTCGACGGCCGGGGATCTCTCAGGGATCATCTTCGAAGAGACGTCCACATTCGGCATCAGGCGGCATAACGCCGAACGGCTGAAACTTGAACGTAAAATAGTTGAAGTAAAGACAAAATATGGTAATATAAAGGTGAAGGCGGGCTTCTACAAGAACTCGCTTAATATCTGTTCTCCGGAATACGAAGATTGCAAAAGGATCGCGCGGCTCAAAAAGGTTCCTTTTTCGGCCGTCAGGCGCGAGGCCGAGGCCGCAGCGAGCAGGAAGATAAAAGGGGAGAAGCGGGGATTTGCTAAATAAGAGCAGGCTCATAGCCGAATACGTCAGGTCCATAGGGATCCTGGAAGAATCCCAGGTCAAGAACGTCCTTAAGTCACAGGTCGAATCTGGCGGCCGTCTCTCCGACATCCTCACCGGAATAGGTTTTTTAAAGATAGAACAGCTCAGGGACCTCATCGTGCAGGAATTCTCCCTCGCCCGTTCCCCGATCTTCGACATGGAGATACCGTTCGACGTGCTCCAGAAGGTAAAACCGAACATCGCCTACCGGCATAGGATGGTGCCTATTAAATACGCGGACGACGTGCTTACCGTCGCCACCGATGATCCCATAAATCTCCTCGGGCAGGATAATCTCGAAGACTTGACCGGATGTAAATTAAATTTTGTCCTGACCTCGGAGACCAACCTCTCGATCGCGCTCGAAAAACATTACGGGGGCAGCAAGAATATCCTCGATGCGGTCGCGCAGAAAAAGGATTCGGAGATAGCGGTATCTTTCAAGGGAGCGGCCGGAGAGGTCGCCAAGGAAGAGGAGAAAGAGGAAGCCCCGATAATAAAACTGGTCACGCAGATAATCGCCGAGGCCGTAAAGAACCGCGCCTCGGATATCCATGTCGAGCCGCTCGAGGACAAATTCCGGATAAGATACAGGATAGACGGTGTTTTGCACGAAGTGCCGGGCCCGCCCAAACAGCTGCAGCCGTCTATTATAAGCCGCCTGAAGATCATGGCGGGCATGAATATCGCGGAGAAGAGGCTGCCCCAGGACGGCAGGATAAGGATCCATGGCGCGGGAAAGGACCTCGACCTGCGCGTCTCCACGCTCCCCGCTCTTTATGGTGAAAGCGTGGTCATGAGGATCCTAGATAAATCGAGTTTCATGCTGGGCCTTAAGGAATTGGGATTTCTCCACGGGGACGCGGACACGTTTGAAAGGCTGATACATCTCCCTTACGGGATGTTGCTTATAACCGGTCCCACCGGCAGCGGCAAGACGACGACGTTATACGCCTCGCTCAGTTATATCAATAAGCCGAACAAAAAATTAATAACGATCGAGGACCCGGTCGAATACCAGATCTCAGGGATAAACCAGGTCCACGTCAAGCCTTCGATCGGCCTGACTTTCGCTTCCGGCCTCAGGACGATGCTGAGGCAGGCGCCCGACGTCATAATGGTCGGCGAGATACGCGATTTCGAGACGGCGTCTATCGCGATACAGGCGGCCCTGACCGGGCATCTCCTCTTCAGCACGCTCCATACCAACGACGCTGCCGGCGCTTTTACGCGCCTGATAGATATGGGCGTAAAGTCGTATCTGGTGAGCTCTACGGTGCAGGCCGTCATGGCCCAGCGCCTCGTCCGGAAGATATGCGACAACTGCAGGGAAAACTATCAACCGAGCCTCGAGGAATTATATGTGCTAGGCTACAAACAGGACGATCCGAAAGCAAGCGAGATAAAATTATGGCGCGGGCACGGCTGCAAGAACTGCAATTATACGGGCTACCGGGGAAGGATAGGCATTTTCGAGCTTCTTATCAATACCGACGAAATAAGGGAGATGATCATAAAGAGGCTGCCTTCTCCCGAGATCCGGGACGCGGCCCGGAGGCACGGCATGAAACTCCTGCGCGAGGACGGCCTCTCGAAAGCGCTGGAGGGCATAACCACTATATCTGAGGTCGTGCGCATAACGCACGGTTACGAGGAATAAAATGGCCCCGGAAAAAGAACAACAGTCTAAACAGGAAAAATTCAAGAAGATAGGCCAGATGCTTCTCGAGAAAGGCCTTATAAATGACCATCAATTGGAACAGGCCCTCGAGGAACAGAAACTGACCGGTAAACTCCTGGGCCGGATCTTGATCGATATGGGGCTGGTCAAAGAGGAGGATATCCTCCAGGTCCTCGGCGCGCGCTCAGGCTTCTCGGTAGCGAGGCTTAAGGGTACGAAGATCCCGAAGGAGGTCATCGACAAGGTCCCGGCCTCGGTCGCCAAGATATATACTATCATTCCCGTCGCCATCGACGGTAACCAGCTAACCGTCGCTATTGCCGATCCTCTGAATGTGGCTGCCTTCGACGACCTGCGGTTTACCCTCGGGATGAACATCAAGGGCGTCGTAGCCAGCGATGAGGAGATAAAAGAAGAGATACAGAAATATTACGGATCCGAGGGAGAGACTATACAGGACGTCCTCGGCGTGTTCGGCGAAAAGATGGAACTCCTCCCGGTCGGCGAAGAAGCGACGGATATCTCCACGCTGCAGGAGCTCGCTTCCCGCGCCCCGGTCATAAAATTATTGAACATGATATTACTGCAGGGGGTCAAAGAGAAGGCCTCGGACATACATTTTGAGCCGTTCGAATCGGATTACAGGATAAGGTACAGGGTAGACGGCGTCCTCTATGAGGTGGCGCGGCCCCCGAAGAACTTGAGCCTCGGACTTTCGTCGAGGATAAAGGTCATGGCGAACCTCGATATAGCCGAACGCAGGCTTCCCCAGGACGGGCGCATCATGGTCACGATAGAAGGAAAGAGCGTCGACCTCAGGATTTCGACATTGCCGACGATATTCGGAGAGAGCGTCGTCATGAGGGTGCTCGACAGGACGACTGTCAGCCTTTCGATCGACGATGTGGGGATGCTCGAGGATACAAAGAAGAGGATACGCACCCTGATCATCAAGCCCAACGGGATACTCCTCGCTACCGGCCCGACCGGTTGCGGCAAGACGACCACTTTGTACGGCTGCATGAAGGAGATAAACAAGATAGAATATAAGGTCATCACGACCGAGGACCCTGTCGAGTACGACCTTAAAGGCGTAATACAGGTGCCGATAAACGCCAAGATCGGCCTTACCTTCGCGACGTCGCTTCGCCACATCTTAAGGCAGGACCCGGATATAATCATGGTCGGCGAGATCCGCGACGCCGAGACCGCCCAGATAGCCATCCAGGCCTCGCTCACCGGACATCTCGTCTTCTCGACCATACATACCAATGACGCGGCAGGGACGATAACCAGGCTTATAGATATGGGCGTCGAGCCGTTCCTCGTGACCTCGACGCTCGAGGCCGTACTTGCCCAACGCCTCGTCAGGAAGATATGCCAGTTCTGCAAAGAGGAATATACGCCCGAGCCGGAGATGCTATCCGACCTGGGGATAAAGCCTGAAGTCGCGAAGGGGAAGAAGTTCTACAGGGGAGCCGGCTGCGTAAAATGCAATAATTCCGGATATAAAGGAAGGACCGGCATATTTGAGCTCCTTATCCTTAACGACAAGCTCAGGGCCCTGATAATAGAGAAGGCCCATACCGCGTTGATAAAAGAGGCCGCCATAGAGGCCGGCATGAAGACCCTTCTTAACGACGGCCTTGAAAAGGTATTCCTCGGCGCCACTACGCTCGAGGAGGTCCTTAAAGAAGCCCAGACCGCGATCCTTTGACTTTCGGTAACTTATAGGGTATATTTATACTATAGACGAGAGAGGAACTACAACTATGGCAATATTCAATTACGTGGCTATCGACAAGGACGGGAAAGAGATAAAAGGCAGGCTCGAGGTCAACTCTAATGATGAGGTAGTGACCCAGCTCCGCCAAAAAGGGCTCTATCCGGTAAGCGTAAGCGAGGAGAAGTCGAAAACGCCCGCTGCCGGCGCGGCTAAAGACCTGCGTGAGGGCCCTGCCCCGGCTAATAAAGGATCTATACTGAATCTCTCGCTGGGAGGGGTCAGCCAGAAGCAGGTGACCGTTTTTACGCGGCAGCTGGCTACACTTATCGGGTCAGGCCTTCCTCTTGTGCGCGCGCTTTACGTCCTTGAGCGCCAGGAGAAAGGGGCCCTGAAAACGACCATCCGCGGCCTGGCCGAACAGGTAGAAGGCGGCAGTTCTTTTTCCGAAGCGCTCTCGAAATATCCGAAGGCTTTTCCCCCGCTTTATGTAAACACGGTCAAGGCCGGCGAGACCGGCGGCGTCCTTGAAGTCGTCCTGACGCGCCTGGCTGAATTCGCCGAGAAGTCGCAGAAGCTGAACAGCAGGATAAAGGCCGCCCTTATCTATCCCGCCCTTGTCCTGACGTTGGCGCTTTCGGTCTTATTTTTCCTGATAACTTTCATTGTCCCGAAATTCATGCAGATATTCAAAGAGATGAACGTCGAACTGCCGGGTCCGACAAAGGTGCTCCTCTTCGTCAGCAGTTTGATGAAAGACAGATGGTTTGTCGGGCTAGGGATCATCATCTTTGTCATCGTGGTCTATACGATATTGTCCAGGGTAGCGGCGACGAGGCTGGTGATCGACAGGATAAAATTGGAGCTTCCGGTAATGGGGCCGTTGATCCGCAGGATAGCCATCGCGCGTTTCTCGAGGACGCTGGGCACTTTGCTTTCGAGCGGCGTCCCCATCCTGCAGTCGCTTATGGTCGCAAAAGATACGACCGGTAACGAGGTCATGGCGCGCTCGATAGTCCATGTCCACGACAGCGTACGCGAGGGAGAGACTGTGGCCAAGCCGCTCTTAAAGGCCGGTTTGTTCCCGGCGATGGCCGTCAATATGATATCTGTCGGCGAAGAGACCGGCGCCCTCGACCAGATGCTCCTCAAGATCGCGGACGTCTATGATGAAGAGGTGGATGTCACGGTAACGGGCCTTATGTCGTTATTGGAACCTTTCTTGATTATCGGCATGGGCCTGATCGTCGGCTTTATAGTAGTTTCGATGTTCATGCCGCTCTTCAACCTCATAACCGCATTGGGAGGGAATGGTTAAAATGGAAAAACGCAAAAGCGGGTTTACGATAATAGAGTTGATAGTCGTCATGACGATCATCCTTATATTGGCGGGCCTCATAACCGGCGCCGCGCAGAAGGCGAAGCAGCAGGCTATGATAGCCAAAGCCAGGTCGATGATAGCAGGCATCGAAACCGCGCTGGGGATGTTCCAGGCGGATACCGGGATCTATCCCGCTTCCGCTAATTTGTATACGAACCTTGTCAGTTCCGCGACCGGCCTTACGACCGTCCAGGCGCAGAATTGGTCCGGGCCTTACATGAATTTCCAGACGAATGAAATAAATACCACCGCCGGCACTATACTCGACCCCTGGAACAGCGCCTACCATTATACTAACACCGGTTCGGCCTCGCACGGTTACGATCATTACATTGATATCTGGTCCAACGGCCCTAATAAAGTGGACAATAGCGGCGCGGGCGACGATATAACCAACTGGAAAAGATAGCTCCTTAATATTATGAGAAAAGGTTTCACGTTAATAGAGATAGTCATATCGCTCGCGATACTCGCCATAGGGCTGGTGGGCATATTGTCTCTTTTCCCGATAGGCTTTGACTCGGCGAGGCGCTCGGTGAATTCCACGCAGGTAGCGGTCTTTGCCAATAAGCACCTCGAAGAGCTGCGGAACACCGGATTTCCTTCTTTAGGCGTCACGAGCGGGGACTTCTCCGACCCGTCTTATACGTGGACGCAGAGCGTCTCAACCGTAGACGCGATCGACGCATTAAGGCAGGTAGACCTGACGGTAAGCTGGCAATATAGGAACAGGGGTTATCAACAGGTATTCACGACCTATGTGGCGACCAGATAGATATATAAGAAGGAATAGCTCCGGCCTGACCTTGGTCGAGATCCTCGTCGTGGCCGTCATCTTCTCCATCCTCGTCACCTCCCTGTTTACGGTCTTCAGGGGCGGGCTCGATTCCTGGCGCAAGGCCGAGACGATCCTCGATATGTACCAGAACGCGAGGTTCGCGCTCGACATAATGGAGCGCGAAATATCCTCCGCCTATCTTTACCAGGAGAGCGCCAACACCGCCTATTGGACTAAATTTGAAGGTTATCTCTCCGCGTCAGGCCTAAAGACCGGCTCCGCAGGCGGCGAGATATTTTTCGTCGCGCCGATAGCGAATAATCCGGGCAATAAGCAGGACCTCTGCGAAGTCGGATATTGGCTCAGGAACGATAACCGCCTCATGCACCATTTCGAGTATTTCGACGGAAGCGTAGTGCCGGTCGCCTATGATTTTTCGAAGAAAGCCGACGGCTCCGGCGATACGGGCGCCTCGGATGCCGCCATCGCAAGTAACGTCACGGCGCTTACCTTTACCTATTATTACAGGGGTACCGCCGGCGCCGCGCCGGCCGCGACCGTTACCAGTTGGAATTCGGGCCTTGACGCGCTTACCGGCGCCACCGAGAATTACGATTCCGGCGGCAACAAACTGATACCCGACGGCCTGCCCGACGCGGTGGGGATATCCATAACGCTGCAGAGCAGGGACGGCACGCAGACAAAGACCTTCACGGATTTCATAAGGGTCGTAGGTGCGAGATGAAAGAGACTAGCCCTAAATACAAAAAGAAGAGAGGCGTAGCCCTCATAATCTCGGTGGGCATCCTGGCGCTCATCGCGATGATAGCCACGAGCTTCGCCATAAACATGCAGCTCGAGTATAGGGCCGCGGCGAATTTTATGTATTACACCGTAGCCAAAGAGCTGTCCGGCGCGGGCCTTGATAAGACGATCGCCGATATCCGAGCTTTGGCGGCAAACAACAGTTACGACGACGTCATGGCTGTCATAAATGCGTCTCCTTACGCCAACCCTGGGACCGAGGTAAATTTCGCGGGAGGGAGCTATCAGGTCTATGTGGAGAGGGAGGACCAGAAGATAAACATAAACACCCTCGATGAGACCGATTATCCGTGGATAGATGAGTTGAAAAGCAAGGGCCTTTCATACGATGACATCGCGAAGATGATCAATTATCGCGTTCCGGAGACGGAGTATAGCAGTATCACCTCTGTATTGACCGCCACCGGCCCGCAGTCCTGTAACAGCGGCACCGTCCAGAAGCACGGGCCTTACGCAACAGTCGAAGAATTGCGACTTGTCCTTAACGACGACATCAAATATAATGCAATAAAAAACTTCGTTACCGTCTATGCCCCGGTGATACCGGGAGGGCTTACCGGTAAGTATTACTCCCAACCCGATAATACGGTGTGGGATAAAAACTCGATCCTGGGCCTTGGTAATTTTTGCGGAAAAGTCGTGGAATTTCGCGCCCTTAAAGAGGCGAAGGACTCCGGTTCAGCTCCCTGGCCTCCTTCCAATACATTCCCGGGCGCCGACGGAGATTGGAACGGATGGAGCGAGGCGCACGACGCGGAATTTGCCGGGGGCTATATAGCCGCTGACTGGACGTGGCGGTCAGGATTGGATTATTTCGGCGCGGTATTCACCGGATATATATACATACCTCAGGACAAGGTGAACCAGGATATAACCTTCAAGATGCGCAGCGAGAACGGCTGCAGGCTTTTTATAGACGGGACGAAATTGATCGAGGATTGGACCGACAGGAACATGGGCGGCTGGCCGTCAGATAATGTCCTCGTCTCTCCGGCTGTTACCTTCAGCCGCGCCGGCTGGCACCCAATAAGGATCGAATACTACAACAAAGACAACCAGAACACGGTCCAGCTTAAATGGGACGCCTACGGTTCTGACGATTACGTTCCGGCCGAATACTTCGGATATTATCCTTCTTCTTATTACGGGGATATCGCGGTCGACTCGAACCCGGTGACGACGCCTAAGACATACAGGGCCGCCTCCAGGCTCGGGACGGATTATAACTCGGCCGGTATCCTGAAGATAGTCTCTACAGGGAAGACGAAAAAGAACGGAGTCGTCGTCGCCGAAAAGAAGACGACCTCGGTCATACAGGTATTTAATACCCTTACCCAATCTACCCGGGCCGAGTTTTGGGCACCCTGGTTCTCTCTCTACAACAATTTCAGCGACGGGGAGGTAAGGAACGTGACTTGGCTCGATTCGTGTCCGACCAGCCAGGACGGTTTCGACGGCAGCAAGATGAATTGGGAGGGAAGTTATCAGAAAACCCCCGATTCCGTCAAGCTTGGATACTGGGACAACTTCAACGATGATATTGCCTACACCGCGATAATATTGAAGGGGGGATATGTAACGAAGTTATTCGGTATAGCGTGGTGGGATTGGGATGTTCACACATTTCCCAGCACCCATGAACACTGGCTTCCTAGAGGAAGAATAGACGGTGAAGATGCAACTGCTATAAATTGGGACGGCGATTATGTGTGGCCCTGCACTTTCGGCGATTTTTCCGTCCCGGAAGGGTTCAAGGAAGATGGCATTAATGGCACCTATTGCCTCAGAATGGATGTACCGGGATATTATTACGATGGATGCACGGCTGAGGAAAGGCAAGCCGAATTAAACAGTTATTACTACAAAGCAGACTCGCCATTGGGCTACGATATCTTCGCCAGGTCTTATGTCTATGACAACGGACAGAAGCAGACATGGGACAGCAACTGGCAACGGCCTCCAAGCCAGCGCTTGGCTAATCCGGGATATCCCGACCATATTCCATCATTTTTGACGGGGTATCTCATCCTCAAGACCGATCCGCCGTATACAGCTGACCATCAGACAAAACCCGGGGACGTTTATTATACTTTTGTCCAAAACGGTACCGACTGGTTCGGTTCCTCCGACCTGGATGCGAGCGTATTATATTGTCCGGGCAAGACAGACTCGTCAAGCGGCGCCTATTATTCCTGGGATGAGGATGCGCAACAGACGCAGTACTACATATTAGCGGCGATAGGGGTGGGAACCACCTATCAGGCTTATTATTCCTATACTACCGAGAGTGGTTCCGGTTGGGTCACCACGGGAGCATCCGGAACCGGCAGCGCGTCCAAAGCAGGTGTCGTAGCGTTTAGGGCAAACAATATATATTATGTCGATCTCGACTTATTCTGGCAGGGGACCCCCCCCTACACCAATGAAGCATTCGTCGATATGGTATACGACAGGACCGACGGGATAACCGATAATAACCCCAGATATATAGGCAGCACCAGCGAATGCGTGACCGACTTCGACAATGTCAGGGTCATATATCCAAAGGGCTATATCGTATCTGCGTCGCTTATAGCTAAACCTCCTTTGGACAACTCCAATATAATATGGGATACGATAACGTGGAATGACGCGAATCCGAATCCGGCCGGTACCTCGATAACGATGTATGCCAGGGCGGCAGACAGCCTTTCCACAACCGATGACTTCTCGACTGAATATGCGAAGGGGGACTCGATATCATCCCTTTCAGGAGGCAGGTTCCAGTATAAGGCTTTATTGATCACGTCCGCGTTGAACCCTAATGACTATTCGGCCAGCAGCTCCACGCCTGTCCTGAAGGGCGTCACCGTGATGTACCACCGGCCGAAAGCCCGGGTATTCTACCAGCAGTAGGGATAACAATATGAAAAAAATAATCGCGTTCTCCGTCATCCTGTTTTTAAGCTTATGCCTGCGGGCCTCTGCCGCTCCCGGGGATAAATACGCGATAAGGGTGCCGGGGGACTGTAAGACCATCAGGGAAGCGTGCGAAAAGTCCTTTCCGGGAGATACCATATACATAGGCGCAGGCGAATACACGGAGAAAGAGGGATTTACCGTTAAGAGTAATATCAAGCTTGTCGGGCAGGGCGCAGACAAGACCCTTATTAAACTGGGGAAGAGCGGATTATCCATAATCTCGACGCGCGGTAGCGTGAATAATGTCGCCATAAAAGACCTCTCCATTGAGGTGAACGGGCAGCCCTTAAGAGTGGGCGGCGTCGACAGTTTTCTTTTAAAGGACTGTGTCTTAATAAGCAGGAACCTGTCTACCTGCATAGAGGTCAGCGGCGTAAAGAACGCGCAGATATTGAACTGCAATATAGTGAACGCAAGTTACGGCCTGATGCTTTGGGGCGGGCCGATCGAGCTTGCCGTAAGGAATTCGGTCTTTTACAACAATAAGGTCGGTATCTGCTCCGCCAAACTTCCGCCGCAGGGGAATCCCCGGGACCTGCCTAAAGAATATCTGGAAGAATATTATAATAAGCCGCGCGAGGACATCAACCTTACGCTTGCCTATAACCTTTTTTATAACGTAAAGGATTTTATTGATTGCCGGAAAGGGGAGAAGGACGTATTGCTTGATCCCAGGTTCGCGAATGCCGCGAAAGACGATTTTCACCTTAGGGGAGATTCCCCTTGTGTTGATGGCGGCGACCCGGACGCCAAGTATAACGACCCAGACGGCTCAAGAAACGACATCGGGGCTCTTCCATTTGCCGGAAAGAAATAAAATTGCCGGAAGAATTATTTTTTTATAATAGCTACCCTCGCGGGCATACGAGAAAATGAAAATAAGAATAAGAAAAAATAACAAGGGTATCGCTCTCATAGTGACGGTCGGCGTCCTCGCGATGATGCTGATAATCGGGACGTCTTTCACCATCAATATGATGGCCGATCGCAGGTCGTCGGTGAATATGGCGATGGCGGCGCAGGCCAGGGCCGCGGCAGAAGCGGGATTGAATATCGCTATCGTCTCGGCGAGGAACCTGGCCGTCAGCGATTTCAACGGCGTGCCTGCCGCTACCATGAGCGGCTCTCTCGGGAACGTGGGGAGAGGGAATACCGCCGCCTATTCCGTCAATATAACCGATACCGCGAGCCAGCTCAACGTAAACGACACAAATCCCGGGCTGGAAGATATGCTCGAAAGCCTTGTTGCCATACTGGGAAGCCCTCTTCAGGCCGGCGACGGGACCGCGATCATTTCATACCGCGCGACCCTCACTGACGGAGTTTATATCACGAAGGAACAGGTTATCAACGCGTTTTCCGGCGCAACCTCCGTAAAACAGGGCAAGTTCAACAAGATAGCGGAATATATAACGGTAAATGGTTATATTGACGAGAACAGCGAGGATCCTACGGCCTCGTCTTTAACCGGCCTGGATAATCCTGATTCGACTTACCAGCGCAAGGCGCCGGTAAATATAAATATCACCGACGCTAAAATTCTGAGGGCTGTTTTAGCATCTGTAATTACGCCGACGGATCCTGCCACGTTAGCCGGTGATATTATTACAAGAAGGAACGCGAATTTCTTTACCAGTTGGAATGATTTTGACGGTTTTATAGACGGGCTTGGTTACCTGACCGCCGCTGAAAAAATAAAGATAAAAAATAACGCGAACCCGAACAAAGTAAAAGTCGATAACGCGGGAGCCTCTCTCTCTTATACAACCGATTTCTGCTTCCATCCCGGCGGCGTTTACGAGATAACATCTACCGGGACGGCCGGGGCGGCACAGAAACGGATAACCGCTCCGGTGCGGATATACGATGTCATAAATTACACGACGAAAGAACAATTCAGGGGGAATACTTACACAACCGCTTACGTAAACGACGGCACTATGCCGGCTTTTAAGAACGTGAACTGGCTTAACAGCTGTCCGGTTATCTCAAGTTACGACCCTGGATTGACGGTCGCTACGCCCGACTATAGCGCTAACGCCGTCGCCAATTCCCTTAAACTGGGTTTCTGGGATAACTTCGACGAAGATAATGATAATGTCAATAAAGTGGGCTGGAGCTGGTCTAATTGGGCAGATTCCCTGGCCAACGATATAGCCATCACCGATGTCAATCCAGTAGATCCCAGCCGTAGTAATCAGCCTGACTTAAGGGACGGTGATAATGAATTAAGCGATACCGCATACGTTGGAGAGACAGCATTAGCTCATATAGACCTGCAGGGCAGTCAAAGCGGCCAATGGCATTGCGGGCAGGAATTTTCCTTCAGGGTCTATTGTAACATACTTAAAAATCCTCCAAGTCAGGTATACTACCCTCCTTTTGAAAATTTTTATAGCGCTACTGACCGGTGGGAAGGTTATGAGGATACAGAGCAGATCGACTTTGTTTCCGCGGGGCCTACGGGCAAGTTGTATATCAATAATTTCCGCTGTATGTACTATGGGTCCTACGGGTATCAACAAAGCATTGACGGAATTTCCGGCATGGCTCCGCCCGACGATTTTGCGGATTCCTTGCTGAGATTAACTTTCCCCGGCGGAGGCGGAGACCATTATATGCATTTAAACGGTTTGTATAATGGGATAGGAGGGTTGTCTGCGCCCGGTACGTTAAAACCGGCGGATGCGAACAGGGTCGTTCCTGTTAATGCTGCTTTCAAATTAATTGTGCGCGGGTCGGGGGCCAATAATTATCAGGTTCATACGGCAATCTCTCCTACCGGGATAGCTTATCACGAATGGGATTCAGGCGACGGAGGGAACTGGGGCTCGTGGTGGTGGCAGATCCATTATCTTACCTACTACGCCTATGATGGATTCTATCATCAACTTGTAGATACGGGGGAAACTGATAGATATAATTATGTGCGGCACGACGCGGGGAATCAATTTATCTACACCGACTGGTTTTTGAGGTTGATAAATCATCCGTCGACTACGATGGGACGTTACGCTCTGTTTGACGATGTCCGCCTCATCCCCGACCAGGGCTATTACATCTCTCCCGCGTCCGCCACGGCCGGCCCCGCTCGCTTCGGTACCGCGTCGTGGACGTTGACCATTCCGCCGGGCGCAGCCACGAACGAAAGGGCCACGGTGGAAATTTCCGGGGACGGGGGGACCAACTATAGTCCCGTCGGTATTAACAGTGGGGTGAGTATCACCCCTTCGACGAGCATACGCTTCAAAGTCACTTTATTGTCGGACGACCCGCAGCATTTACAGACGCCTGTCCTTGAGGACATTACCCTTACCCGTTTGCCAAAGGCGGCGGTCTTATATTGCAAATATGAGTAAAAGGAGAAAAAAGAATAAAATGAGACAGGTGTTTCCCGTATTTTTTTTGATGTTCTTTTTGGCCGCGGCTTTTCCGGCCACGGCAGCCGATGTTAACCGGACGGAAGCGGCCAATGAACCCGCAGGCCATGCGGACGCCTTCGCCGAATTCAGTAAAAGATTTTCGGAGATAAAGGCAGGCGATGCCGAGGCTTATTATAATTTGGCGGTGTTCTGTATCGATAACGATCTCCCTGGACAGGCGGAATACCTGCTCGGGGAAGCGGCAAAAACCCCCGACTTTGAAAAAAAGGCGAAAAGGCTTCTGGAAGTGCTTACCGGCGAACCGGACAAAGTTTTGTATGAAGCCGCGTTCAAACATTATGAATCGGGATATCTCGCGGAGGCCAAAACAGAAGTCGAAATGCTGAAAATCGTTTATCCCCAAAGCAATTATACTCGTAAAGCCAGGTTACTTTTGAGAAATATAAACAGTGAGGTGGTTGATAAACCCTATCTTTTGGTGAACTCCGCTGATCCCAGTAAAATTATCGCTTCCTTGAGTCAGAGGGCGGAAAAAGAGAAACGTAATGTGGAGGATCTGAAAAAAGAGTATTTTACGGATATCCTCAAGAAGGCGGAGTATTTCGCTGACACCCTGGTGGCCAAAGCACCTTCCGATGAGAAAAAGGAAGAATATTTGTTCTATGCGATAAAATGCGCGGAAGAAGTATACAGATTGTCGGATGATGCGGAACTTAAGAGCAAGGCCGAAGACATGAGAAGCAAGATCACTAAACGGGTATTTACCGAGCGACCGGTATCTGCAAATTTGAAAAATATAGACATGCATTATGAGAATTTATATCTGGTCAAAGACAGCGGCCTTATCGAGGATACTTGCGGTAAATATATTAAGGAAGGCGAGGCATATTTAAAGAAAGCCCGGGAGGCCTCGGGCGACGGGAAAATAAGCGATCTCGTCAGCGCTTATAAATGTTTTTCGTTTGCTAATGCCTATACCAAGTCCGAGAAGCTGAAAGAGGAGACTTTTAGAAAGATGAAGCTTATTAGCCTCGAAAAAAGGAAGGAGATAAGCAAGAAGAAAACGTCAAATTAGGCGCCTTTCGAATTTTTTGCTTTTTGAAAAGAAATAATTGACAACTTTTGCTTAATCCTATAAAATATACGCAACCATATGGGAAAACGTGCTCTAGGGATCGATATAGGCGCGGGCTCGGTAAAACTCGTAGAGCTGGAAAAGACGGCCGAAGGTATTCAGCTCATCCGGGCGAAATTTTTTGACTTGACCCAATATGCCGACCAGGAAAAAAGGGACACCCTTATAAGGGAAGGCATAGAGGGGTTGTTGAGAACAGAAAAGATAAAGAGCGGCAGGCTCGCGCTCTCCCTCTCGGGCCAGTCGGTATTCATCCGCTTCCTCAAGCTCCCCAAGATCCAGCAAGGCAAGATAGACAAGATAATAAAATACGAAGCGCAGCAGCAGATCCCTTTCCCCCTCGATAAGATAAGCTGGGACCACCAGATCTTCCGCTCCGGCGCGGGCCCGGAAGAGGACGTCCTTTTCGTCGCCGCGAAAAAAGAGATTGTCGAAACTACGCTTTCGCACGTAGCGAGGACCAACCTGGACATAGAGTTCGTCGATGTCAGCCCTCTGGCCCTCCTTAATTCCATAACTTATAATGAGCCCCTCGGCAAGGGGCTGATCCTTGATATCGGCGCCAAGGCGACCAATCTTATCGTCATATCGGACAAGGGGTTCTGGGTCCGTTCAATACTTATCGCCGGCGACGAGATGACCCATGCGATCGCCTCAAAGTTAAATATACCTTTCGACAAGGCGGAGGAGCTTAAGCGCAAAGAGGGGATGGTGGTCGCGTCAGACAGCCTTGTTCCCTCGAACATCACCCCGGAGGGCAAAGACCTCGTTAATGCCCTGAACCCGGTCGTCTCCGACCTGATATCTTCGATCGTCCAGTCGATGGAATTTTACAAGACCAAACATGCCCGCGATACCGCCTTCAACGAGATCATATTATCGGGCGGCGGCTCAAAGCTCAAGGGCATAGAGGATTTCCTGGCGAAGGGGCTTGGCATGCAGATAAGGCGCGCCAACCTGGGCCAGAAGATAAAATGCCCGTCCAACCTCAGGGTCGATATAGATTTTCAGACGCGCTTCGGCTCTTCGATCGGCCTGGCCCTGCGCCTGCTCCAGAGGTGCCCGACCAATATAGACCTGTTGCCGGCCGAGAGGAAAGAGGAAAGGGATTTCAAAAAAGAAAAATTCTGGATAATCTCCGCGGGCCTCCTTATTGCCGTAATACCGCTCACGATAGGGTATAATATCTGGTTCCAGACGTCGACCCTGAGGAAGGAAGTGGCCTTCCTGGATTCGCTTTTGTCGGATTACGAGAACATCAACAAGGGAATAGCCAAGCTTAAGGAAGATATCAAGAACAGCGAGGCCAGGCTGGAACCCTTTGAAAATCTGGCCATAAAGAAAAGCCTCTCTCTTGAGGCCATATTGGAGATAAGGAAGCTCCTGCCCGAAGAGACCTGGCTGACGTCGGTGGCCAAGGACAAGGACCTTTTCTCGGTTGAGGGCAGGACGACCTCGAGCCTCCTGACCATCAACGTTTTCAAGAACAGGCTCGCATCCTCGCCGTTATTCGATTCGGTAGAGATAATATACGCGAGCCTGCCCCGCCAGACCGAAGAGGGCGCGGGACAATTCAGGGATTTTTCCATAAAGTTCAGGTTCAAGGGGACCGGCGCGGCTGCGGCGGCCCCGAAGGGCGAGAAGGACGAAACGAAAGGCAAGAAATAGAAGATGCCAAAAGGCATGAACGAGTCATTGACGACTAAGATATCCCTGGGAGCGGTCATACTGGTTTCATTTCTTTTTTTAGGGATAACCGTGTATGACAGGTTGAGGATCGAAGGGGCTGTCGTGCAGAAGCAGGAGCAGCTCAAGGTCTATAAAAACCAGGGCCTCGGTTTACTGAGCAGCGAAAAGAACCGCCTTGAGAGGCAGCTCAAGGCCATGCGGGAAGCCGACAAGGAGATAAGCGGCATGCTCTTCTCTAAACCGTCCTCCCGGATGGTGAAGGAGGTCGGGGATCCCCTTAAATTCAAGGAGGAGTTATACAAGGTCCAGAATAAGATAAAAGAGGACGGCGCTTCCATAAATTTCCAATTCCCGTTCTGGCTGGGTTTCGAGAGGTACGAGCACGATATACCGAATCCGGCGGACCTTCCGTTCAGGGTAAAGCAGCTCGACATAATAAACGAGATCGGCAGCCTTGCCCTGGCTTCGAAGGTGCCGGAGATCTCGACGATCGAATTCCTCGAGATCAAGAAAATAATGGCCGACAACAAGGAAATCCTTTTCATGGAATTTCCTGTCAGGGTGGTCCTTAAGTGCGGTAACGAGAGCCTGGTCAATTTTATGTATAAGCTGAGCGTCGCGGATGTGCCTTTGAGGATCGATTCGTTTAAAATAAAAGTTTCCGCAGACGAGAGCGCGGCCGAGGGCGACATGACCGGAGAGTTGGTCATAGTCGCTGCCGTATTGCCCGCGGAGAAGATATGAAAGGCGCATCCCGAATAATAGCCGCAGCAGCATTCATTCTATGGATATTGGCGATGTGGAAATCGTCTTCGGTTTTTGAATCAAAGCAAGTCCCGTTCCGGCAGGAGGAGGAAGGCGGGGGAGACGTCGTGCCCGGTAAGGAGGGGACCGCCGCCCTGCCAAACTCTTTTTCGCATGTGGAAGTATTGCTCAAATCCCCTTATGCCGTCTCGAGATACAAGCCCCTTCTCGATGAGAACATGTTCATAAAGCCCGAACCCCCGGTCAAGGTCTTATCGCCTGTAGACCTGACGTTAGTGTCCGTCACGGCCGTACCCCTGCCTTTTATGTATAAAGGTTTTATCGAGGTGTCGGACGGGACCATAATAGGCCAGATCAACTGGTCCGGTAAGACGTATTTCGTAAAGAGGGGGCAAAAGGTCAAAGACTACAAAGTAACGGAGATCAACAGCAAGATTGTCAAGATGGAAAACAAGGATGGCCAGGTTACCCTCGAGTTCAAGAAGCCCGGGAAGAGCAAGGAATTGGTCGCAAAACTGCACGATTCAATGAATAATAAGGATATCGAGGCAAAGAAGGGGGACACGATCGGAGAGTATAAAGTTCTTGACATAAAAACTGATTCTGTGATATTATATGGCCAAAATAAAGAGTGGGTTATAACAAAGGGGAGATGATATAAATGAGTATGACCAATGAGGTTAAAAGAACAGCAGGTAAGTTCTTTGTTTGCATCTTTTTGGCTTTTGATTCGTTCTTTATTATCTCATTAGGAAATGCTTTTTGCGCCAGGGTTTACGCCGCCTCCGATGCTGATATAGCCAACGACTCGGTCGAGGCGAGGATAATAGCCCAGGACCTGGCCAAAGAGAAAAAAGTCGAACAAAAATACCTCATTAAAGACCTCTTCGATCAAGCCAAGAGGGAATACGACGCTAAGAATTACGAAACGGCGCAGCATATCTTCGAGAGGATAGTCCAGCTGGACCCCAAGAATAAACAGGCCGTCCATTATGTCGAGTTGTGCAAAGACGGCATAGTCAAGACCGTCCCCGATACGATAACCGGCTCTATGATAAAGCGCGGCAAAGCGAATTACGCGAGCAAAGAATATTCCGCCGCGGTAGGTGATTTTGAGAGCGCGCTCGCCGCGAACCCCAATGATGCCGAAGCCCGGGATTGGCTGATCAAGGCGAGGCAGGCCGAGGGGTTGGACGCGAGGGAAAAGACTACCAAGGAAGAGCGCAAGTATGTCGTAAAGGACAGGCACGTAACGAACGAGGAGAAGGATACATCCGAGCAGAAGGCCTTGCTCGACGTGGATAGAGGATGGCTGCCCCCGGAGAAGACCGGCCGGGAAGAGTTGCAGGTCGAAGAGGTGATCCCGGAGTCGGAGAGGATCGAAGCGGCCGCAAGGGCGGCGCTCGAGGAGAAGATGGCGAAGGTTGTCGTTCCGGCCATATCGGTTACCGACGCCGACGTCCAGGACCTTATCCGCCAGTTGACCGAGATGACGGGAGTAACTATCGTCATCGACGAGAAGGCGCTGGCCGCCCTCACCAGAGAGCAGCCGCTGAAGATCACGATCAGCACCGCTGCCCCTATGCCGTTGCTCGATATCCTGGGTATCGCGTTCAAGACTACGCAACTCGCTTATAAGGTCGAGACGAATTACGTTTATGTATCAAGCAGAGAGAATATAATGAGAGAAGGCCTTGTCACGAGGACTTACAAACTCAAATACGGCGAACGCAAGACTCGCGCGGTCAAATTAACAGAGTTTGAAAACAAGGCGGCAGACGCGAAATGAAGAAAAAGTTTATCGCGGGGGCGGTAATAATTTGTTTGGCGATCCCCCAGATCGCGCTCTTTGCGGCCGATGACGGCAGCCTCAATATCAAAGATTATCTCGAGCAAAGCCTGCCTGCCCAGGATGGGAGAAAGATAACCTATAATGATGGCACGAGGCTCCTGACCGTTACCGATACGAAAGACAACCAGGAACTCATCAGGAGTTTAATAAAGGGGTATGAGGTCGGTCCCAAGCAGGTGATGATCGAGACCAGGTTCGTGGAAGTGGCCGTCACCGACCTGGACGAGCTGGGTATAGAATGGGATTTCTTCCATCCCGGCAACGCCAACGACAAAAACAGCGGATTTACCATAGGCGCTCCTGTGGGTACACCGTATCAGGGCCTGCGCTGGAATAATGATCTGACCTCGACGTTCCCCGTCGTGGGGAATTTCGCCGGCCAGGTCATGATGTTCAAAGTTTTGGCCAACGGTGAGGCCTATATAGCGAATCTCAGATTTTTAGAGCAACAGGGGAAGGCCAATCTCCTTTCCGCTCCCAAGGTTACCGCGATCTCCGGCCAGATGGCGAACATCCAGGTGGTAAGGACATATCCTTACGTATCTGATTTTACGCTCGAGAACATAGGGACGGCTGAGTTCCCTATCTGGAGTTACAAATTGTCCCTTGCCGAAAAACCGGTAGGCATATTCCTTGAAGCGACCCCTTATGTCACCGAAGGGTCGAATACCATAACTTTAGACCTGCATCCGGAGGTGAGCGTCCTGCGGTCGCAAGTGGCCATCTCTAACCTAAGTACGAGCGGCGAGACGGGGCAGCTGGGTAATGTAACCTCCGCGACCAACGTAAAACTCATACCGGCTGACCTCGGTTGGCCTGTTGTGGACGTGAGGACCACCCAGACGAGCGTTTCGGTAGACAGCGGGGCGACGATAGTGCTGGGCGGGCTTATCAAGGACAGCGAGACGATAACGCACAGGAAGATCCCGGTCCTCGGAGACATACCTTTGTTAGGGCAGGCTTTCCGGTATGATTACAAAAGCCAGACCAAGACGAACCTGCTTATATTTATTACGGCGAGCATTATCGACGCGAAAGGCGAGGTCATAAGATGAAGAATAAATACGGCGTTTCTTTGCCGCAGGTGATCTTGTTCTCGGCGGCGATCCTCCTTTCGTTGGCGTCCGGGCGGGTTTTTGCGGCGGATGCGCCTGCCGCGGAGATGTCAGCCGGCGGAGAGGCGGCAGGCATCGAGCAATATCTGCAGGACGCCCTTCCTGAGAACCCGGAAAGGAAGGTCGTTTATGACTCATTGACCGGCGTTCTTACCGTTACCGATACCCCGACTAACCAGGCGATGGCCAAGGACCTGATAAGGTTATGGGATACCGGGTCCACGCAGGTAAGGATACAGGCGAGGTTTGTGGAGATCCAGGTCACTGATATAGAGGAGTTGGGGATCGAATGGCAGGTCTTTAAGGCGCAAAGATATCCCATGGATAAGAACGGCCACTGGAGCAATTTCGGGACCAGCCTTTCCAGCGGGTCGCTGAGCGAAGACCAGACTGCTGCCGGTTTCTTCGGAACGGCAAACGAGACTTCGGGTCTGGGTTTGACTATCGGAAAGTTCACGAACGCGGGGGATATATATAGGGCGTATATAAAGGCGCTTATCGAGCAGGGGAAAGCCAGTCTCTTGTCTTCTCCTTCGGTGACCACTATCTCCGGCCAGATGGCGAACATCCAGGTGGCTAACATAGTCCCTTACGCCTCGGATTTCACGAGGACTAACATCGGCACTGCCGATTTCCCGGTCATGGTCGAGATATACAAAGTGGCGGAAAAGGTGACCGGCATATCGCTTGAGGTGACGCCCTCGGTAGGAGGCGACAGTAAGGTGGTCACGATGGATATACATCCCGAGGTCAGCATCCTGGTCGACCAGATCCCGATCTCTTCTTCGGACGATTTCCCGGCAAACTTAGGATACCCGGTCATCGACACGAGGACCACGCAGACATCGGTGGTCGTCAAGAGCGGAGAGACGGTCGTACTGGGCGGATTAATAAGGGAAGATGAAAGAACGACGAAAAGGAAGATTCCTGTCCTGGGAGATATACCTCTCCTTGGCCATCTCTTCACGACCGACCACACCGACAAGTCAAAGAAGAACCTGTTGATTTTCCTGACAGCCACGATATTAGACTCAAGAGGAGAACCGGTGCTATGAAACGCGGAATATTGTTGATATCCGTTCTTTTATGCGCTATTATCTTGTCGTCAGCTGCGATGGCCCAGTACCTTCCCGCTACTTCTTCTGCGACTGCAAAGAGCGCCAAACAGAAGGACATTGTCCTCACTACCGCGGACATAAAAGATTCCTATAAGGTCATAGGGATCGTCTCTATCCGCGGCGGCGAAGTGAACCTCGACGCCTTAAACAGCAAGCTTAAGGACGCGGGAAAGGAATTGGGGGCCGATGCCGTGATAGGCATACAGTATTTCACCTACAGCGGCTACGTATATGCCTATGGGACGGCCGTAAAGATCAAGGAATAGGAAGAACAATCCGGAAAGACCACGCCTTTTTCATTTTTCCCCGTAAAAAACTATACTAATGACGGAAAACCCAGATCGTCTTTTCTTAATAGACGGTAATTCATTCTGCTATAGGGCATTCTACGCTATCCGCAGCCTCACGAACTCAAAAGGCCAGCCGACGAACGCGATATACGGGTTCATAACCATGATCAAGAAGTTGATCGAGGACGAGAAGCCCGGATACCTGGCTATAGCGTTCGACCTCAAAGGGCCGACGTTCAGGCATAAGAAGTTCGAGGAATACAAGATCCACAGGAAGCCGATGCCGGATGAGCTGGTCGACCAGATGCCTCTGATCAAGGAAGTTGTCAGAGGCTATAATATCCCGATCTTCGAGATGCAGGGTTATGAGGCAGACGACGTCCTGGCGACGCTGGCGGTAAAGGCGGCGGAGAAGGGATACGAGGTCTACATAGTGACCGGCGATAAGGATATGCTCCAACTCGTCGGGCCGCGCATAAAAGTATATAACGTACACAAGGAAGGGCTCATCTACGACAAAGATAAAGTGAAAGAGCGCTACGGCGTCCCGCCGGAAGGGATAGTCGACCTGATCGCGCTCATGGGAGATTCCTCGGACAATATACCCGGCGTCACCGGTATAGGCGAGGTTACCGCGAAGAAGCTGATGGAGGATTTCGGCAGCCTCGATAAGGTACTTTCGGCCGGGGATAAGATAAAATCCGAGAACCTGCGGAAAAAGCTGGCCGAATACAGGGACCAGGCGATATTAAGCAAGGAGCTCGCGACCGTGGACAGGGATGTCCCGGTAAAGATAGATTTCGACGAACTTAAGGTAAAGGAGCCGGATAGCGCCAGGCTCTACGAGCTGTTCAGCGAGCTTGAGTTCAAGCGCCTGCTTAAGGACCTTTCCGCGCCGGGGAAACAGCTTACCGGTAAGTACCGCCTCATAGAGGATGAGGGCGCGCTTGACGGCCTTGTGGAAAAATTGGCCGGCAGCAAAGGATTCGCGCTGGATTTTGAGACTACAGGGACAGACCCTCTTTCATGCGAGCCGGTAGGTATATCTTTCTGCCGGGAAGAAGGCTCGGCTGATTACGTGCCGATAGGGGACGTTAAAGGGGGTTTCGGCAAAGAAGCCCTCTTTAAGAAGCTCAAGCCTGTCTTGGAAGACAAGAAGAAGCTAAAGATAGGGCAGAACATTAAATATGAACAGCTCCTGCTCGCGGTGAACGGCGTCAATATGGAAGGGCCGGTCTTCGATACGATGGTCGCTTCGTACCTGCTCAACCCGTCGAAACTGAACCATAACCTGGAAGACATAACCCTGGAATACCTGAACCTCAAAAAGACGCCGATAACCGACCTCATAGGCGAGGGCAAGAAGAAGATAACGATGAAGGAAGTGGAGATAGAAAAGATAAAGGATTATTGCTGCCAGGACTCGGATGCGGCCTTCAGGTTAAAGAACGTCCTCGAAGCCCAGCTCGAAGAGAAGAACCTGTACAAGCTTTTCCACGAGGTCGAGATGCCGCTGCTCGGTTGCCTCGCAGCGATGGAGCTGACCGGCGTCGCGATAGACGTCGATTACCTGGCTAAGATGTCGAAAGAGATGGAGAAACAGCTAGAGAAGACGACGGCCGAGATCTACGAGATCGCCGGGACCGAGTTCAACATAAATTCGCCGAAACAATTATCGGAGATATTGTTCGTTAAGATGAAACTTCCGACCGTCAAAAAGACCAAGACCGGGCATTCGACCGATGTCGAGGTCCTCGAGGCGCTTTCGGCGGTCCATGCCCTGCCGGCCCTGCTGCTGAAATACAGGGAGATCTCGAAATTGAAATCGACGTATGTGGACGCCCTGCCCCAGCTCGTAAACCCGAGGACGGGCCGGGTGCATACTTCGTTCAACCAGACTGTCACGGCGACCGGAAGGCTGAGTTCGTCAGACCCGAATTTCCAGAACATACCGATAAAGACCGAGACGGGCAGGCAGATAAGGCGCGCGTTTGTCCCGGGGACGAAGGGATGGGTGATCGTGTCGGCCGATTATTCCCAGATAGAGCTGAGGATACTCGCGCATTTTTCGCAGGACAAAGAGCTCCTCGAGGCATTCGATAATGGCCGCGATATCCACACCCATACGGCCTCGCTCATATTCGGCATCAAGGAAAGCGAAGTCACCACGGAGATGCGATCGATAGCCAAGACGGTCAACTTCGGGATCATCTACGGCATGAGCCCGTTCGGCCTTTCCAAGGAATTAAAGATCGAGGTCTCGAAGGCGAAGGAGTTCATAGACGCCTATTTCGAAAAATACGGACGGGTAAAAACGTTCCTCGATGACCTCGTGGACGAGGCTAGGGAGAACGGCTACGTGACGACCATATTGAACCGCAGGAGATACCTGCCGGAGATAAACAGCCAGAACAATTCCGTAAGGCAATTCGCCGAGAGGGCGGCCATAAACGCCCCGATACAGGGTTCGGCGGCCGACCTCATTAAAATAGCTATGATAAACATACATAATATTTTGAAGGAAAAGAAACTCGCCTCGAAGATGATACTCCAGGTGCACGATGAGCTGGTCTTCGAGGTCCCCGGCGATGAGGTGGAGGAGATGAAGAAGATAGTCAAAGACAGGATGGAGGAGGTCGTAAAGCTCACCGTCCCGGTCAGGGTCCAGGTGAAAGCCGGCAAGAACTGGCTGGAGGCGGCCTGATGCCTAAAGTTAATAAATTAAAAGTGCTCTTCGCGTCAAGCGAGGTAGACCCTTTCTC
The DNA here is from genome assembly GCA_041653595.1 of Candidatus Omnitrophota bacterium. Lineage (NCBI taxonomy): Bacteria > Pseudomonadati > Candidatus Omnitrophota > Candidatus Omnitrophota bacterium. Next base: position 93,193 of record JBAZFB010000003.1, read on the forward strand.
CAAGACCGGCGGCCTTGCCGATGTGGCGGGGAGCCTTCCCGTGGCCCTGGACAAGGCCGGGGTGGAGGTCAGGGTGATAACGCCGCGTTACAAATGCGTAAGGGCCTTCGGCAACGAGGCGATGCTGGCCGATAAGGTGCCGGTCTATTTCGTGAAGAACGACAAATTTTTTATGAGGGACAACCTCTACGCGGATAAGAAGGGCGACTACGCCGATAACCTCGATAGGTTCTCGTTCTTCTCAAGGAGCGTGATCGAGCAGTTGAGGGACTTGGATTTCAAGCCGGATGTGATCCATTGCAACGACTGGCAGACGGCCTTGGTCCCGGTCTATTTAAAGGAGATATACGGCAAGAAAGATAAGTTTTACCAAAAGATGAAGACCGTGCTCACGGTCCACAACCTGGGGTATCAGGGGGTATTCCCGAAACAGGAATTGCCGAAGACCGGCCTCGGTTGGGAATATTTCACGATGAACAAGCTCGAATTTTACGACAAAGTGAATATCCTGAAAGGCGGGCTCGTCTTCACCGACGCGATAACGACGGTCTCTCCGACTTACGCGAAGGAGATACAGACGGCCGAATTCGGATGGGGCCTCAACGGGCTGCTATCGGAGAGGAAGAAGGACCTTTTCGGGATCCTGAACGGTATCGATTACGATGAGTGGAACCCTTTGAAAGATAAAGAGCTTAAATACCATTTTTCGCCGTCGAAATCGGAGGGAAAATATAAGAATAAAGCCCTGCTCCAAAAGGAAGCCGGCCTGGACGAGAGGCAGGACGTGCCCATTATCGGGATGATATCAAGGCTTGCCGACCAGAAAGGCCTTGACCTTATCGCCAGGATAATCGGCCCGCTCCTGGACCACGACGTCCAATTCCTTTTGTTGGGCACCGGTGAGGAGAAGTATCACAGGCTGTTCGAGGAGATAAAAAAGAAGTTTCCCCGTAAGGCGTCGATAAACCTTAAATTCGACGAGATCCTGGCGAAGAAGATATACGCCGGCGCGGATATATTCCTGGCGCCGTCGAGATATGAGCCGTGCGGCCTCAGCCAGATGATATCGCTCAGGTACGGTACCATCCCGGTCGTCCGGAGGACAGGCGGCCTTGCCGATACGATAACCGAATACGACCCCGGGACGACGCGCGGCAACGGATTTGTTTTCGATACATATGACGCGTGGGAGCTTTTGGATGCCATAAAGAGGGCGATATCCCTTCATAAGCAGAAGGGCTTGTGGTCGAAGCTCGTCTCGAACGCGATGAAATGCGATTTCTCGTGGGATAAATCCGCGGAAAAATATCTTGAAGTATACAAGAAACTGGTGTGACGATGGTCATAATCGGGGTAACGGGAAGCATAGGCACGGGTAAGACGACCGTCTCGGGGATGTTCAGGAGGATGGGAGCGGTGGTGATCGACGCGGACGAGATCTCCCACAGGCTTATTTATCCCGGAAAGCCCGCATGGAAAAAAGTCGTTTCAATTTTCGGAAAAAAGATCCTGAGGCGCGACCATTTCATAGACAGGAAAGCCCTGGGCCGGAAGGTCTTTTCCGACGGCCGGCTCCTTAAGAAATTAGGCGGTATTATCCACCCGCTTGTGTATAAGGAGATCCGCGGGAGGATCGCCAAGATAAAAAGGTCCGATCCCTCGGCGATAGTAGTCGTCGATGTCCCTCTCTTGCTGGAAAGCGGCGGGCAAAAACAGGTGGACAAAGTGGTGGTAGTAGCCGCGCCTCGAAGCGTGCAATTCGCCAGGGCCGGCGGGAAATTCGGGCTCGGCAGGTCCGAAATATTGCGGCGCATAAAGATGCAGATGCCGCTTAAGGAGAAGATAAAGGCCGCTGATTTCGTGATCGACAACGGCGGCAGCCTCGTCTCTACGGCAAAACAGTCAAGGGTTATATGGAAGAAGCTAGTGGGAGCGTAAACTGTCCTCACAGGATAGAAGATGTCCTCGATGTCCTTAACAGTGAGATATCGGGGTCAAAGAACAAGAGGATACTTCCGCCTATCGCGCTTCTTTTGGTCGATGTAGATAATTTAGAGAGGGTCAACCGGTGGTACGGCAGGAGCACCGGTAATGAGGTGCTGTCGGCTACGGCTAAGATCCTGCACCGTACGATCGGGGAGGACGACCTTCTCGCCAGGTTCGGCGGGGACGAATTCCTTCTGCTCTTTCGCGGGATCACCCTGAAGGAAGCGAAGGAGAAGGCGTCAAAGATAATAGAGTCTTTAAAGAACCACGATTTCGCCTCGGACAGGCTGAAGATCTCGGCTTCGATCGGGATAGCGCATTATTTCTCTTTCGCTTTCTCGGGTGATGAACTGCTGGGATGCGCCGTGGAGGCTTTAGCGTTGGCACAAAAAGAGGGAGGAACATTTAAGGTGTTTATGGAAGAGGAGGAATGGAATGAAGACTAATAACGAAGAACCAAACGGGAAACAGGCGGGTAAGGAGACGACCGAGGCAAAGGAGCCGTCCGGCACGGGCTTCAACATAACGAAGCTCAAGAAGATGACTATCCAGGAGCTTACGAAGGCCGCTAAGGACCTCAACGTAAATTCGATAAGCGGCTTGAAGAAGCAGGACCTCATCTTCAAGATACTCCAGGCGCAGGCCGAGAAGGAAGGCTTTATGTTCGGCGAGGGCGTCCTCGAGATACTTCCTGACGGGTTCGGCTTCCTGCGTTCGTCGAACTACAATTACCTGCCGTCGCCGGACGACATTTACGTCTCGCCGAGCCAGATAAGAAGGTTCGACCTGCGCACCGGCGACACTGTCAGCGGCCAGATACGCCCGCCGAAAGAGGGCGAACGTTATTTCGCGCTGCTCAAAGTGGAAGTCGTGAATATGGAGCATCCTGAATCGATGAAAGAACGCACTTTATTTGATAACCTGACGCCGCTCTACGCCAACCAAAGGTATGTCCTCGAGACCGACACGGAAGAGATCTCGATGAGGATCATGGACCTTTTGACCCCGATCGGAAAAGGCCAGAGGGGCCTTATCGTCGCGCAGCCGTACAGCGGCAAGACGATACTGCTTCAAAAGATCGCGAACTCCATCATGAATAACTATCCGGAAGTCGTCCTCATAGTGCTGTTGATCGACGAGCGTCCCGAAGAGGTCACCGATATGCAGCGTTCGGTCAAGGGCGAGGTCGTGAGCTCGACTTTTGATGAGCCGGCCGAGAGGCACATACAGGTCGCCGAGATAGTCCTCGAGAAGGCGAAGAGGCTTGTCGAGAACAAGAGGGATGTCGTGGTCCTCCTCGACTCGATAACGCGCCTCGCGCGCGCCTATAACACGGTAGCCCCACATAGCGGAAAGATATTGTCGGGTGGGGTCGATTCGAGCGCGCTGCACAAGCCGAAGAGGTTCTTCGGCGCCGCCCGCGCCGTAGAGGAGGGCGGGTCGCTTACGATCATCGCGACCGCGCTCGTAGATACGGGCAGCCGCATGGACGAGGTCATCTTCGAGGAGTTCAAGGGAACGGGCAACATGGAATTACAGCTCGACAGGAACATGTTCCAGAAGAGGATCTACCCGGCCATAGACATCAAGCGTTCCAACACGAGGAAAGAGGACCTGCTTTTCAAGGAGGATGAGCTCAAGCGCATCTGGATAATGAGGAAGGTCCTCAACGAGATGAATTCGGACGAGGCGATGGAGCTGCTCGTAGACAGGTTAGGCAAGACCAAGACCAACGCCGAATTTCTGTTGAATATGCAGGCAAAATAACAAAAAGGAGAAACCGGAATGAAAGACAAGATCCATCCGAAGTATGAAGCCGCGACGATCACCTGCGCGTGCGGAGAGGTGATCCATACCCGCTCTACCAAACCGAGCATAAAGGTCGAGATCTGCTCGAAATGCCATCCGTTCTTTACCGGCCTTACAAAGCTGATGGATGTCGCGGGCAGGGTCGAGAAATTCAAGAAGAAATACAACAAAAAGTAAAAGGGCTTATACAGGATGTTTGAGGCTTTAGAGACAAGGGTCAGGCGCTATGAGGAGCTCGAGAAACTGATCACCGATCCGAAGGTGATAGGGGATTCGTCCGCCTACCAGCGATATACTAAGGAATTGGCTTCGCTCAGGCGCATAGTCTCCAAGTATAAGGAGTACAAGAAAATAGACTCCGAGATAACCGAGCTCGAGGACCTCCTGGAGAAGAAGTCATCCGACGCGGAATTCGCCGAGATGGCCAAGGAGGAATTATCCGGCCTCAGGAAGAAAAGGCCGGGCCTTGAGAAAGAGGTCGAGGAGATGCTCCTCGAGAACGACCCGGATGCGGATAAGAATATAATCGTCGAGATCCGCGCAGGCACCGGAGGGCAGGAGGCGTCGCTTTTCGCCTCCGACCTCTTCAGGATGTATTCCAGGTACGCCGCGAGCCAGGGCTGGAAGGTCGAGATGCTGAGTTCGAGCTTATCCGAAGCCGGCGGGTTCAAGGAAGTCGTCTTCGGCGTGGATGGCACCGGCGTATACCGGAAGATGAAATTCGAGTCGGGCGTCCACAGGGTGCAGAGGGTCCCGGCCACTGAAGCGTCGGGCAGGATACATACCTCGACTGTCTCGGTAGCGGTGCTCCCGGAGGCCGAGGACGTGGACATAAAAATCGACGCGAAAGACCTGAAGGTGGATGTGTTCAGGTCGTCAGGCGCCGGAGGCCAATCCGTAAATACCGCGGACTCGGCTGTCAGGATCACGCACATCCCGACCGGGATAGTGGTCCAATGCCAGGACGAGCGTTCCCAGTTGAAGAATAAGAATAAGGCGATGAAGGTCCTGCGCGCGAGGATAATGGATAAGGCGGTGACCGAGCAGCAGCAGAAGATAGCCAATGAGCGCAAGACGCAGATAGGAACGGGCGAGCGCAGCGAGAAGATACGGACTTATAATTACCCGGACAGGCGCATCACCGACCACAGGATAGGTTTTACTGTCCATAACCTCGAGAACGTCCTTGAAGGCGACCTCGAGGAGGTCGTAATGGCGCTTTTAAAGCAGGAGAAAGACCTCAAGCTCAAGGAGGCAAAATAAATATGGATTCACTGGAACAGCTTGCGTGCTGGGCGTTCAATTGCGACCGCGCGCAATTATATACAGGCGATTACGAGGCGGACGAGGAGAACATAAAACTCTTCCATGAGGCGCTGGACTCATACGCCCGCGGCATTCCGGTCCAATACATCACCGGCGAGGCGGAGTTCATGGGTTTCGATTTCGACGTCAACCCGTCCGTCCTCATACCGAGGCCCGAGACGGAGATACTCGTCGAGAGGGTCCTGACGCTTATGGAGAGGGAAGGCATCACGGAACCGTCCATCCTCGACCTCGGGACCGGTTCAGGGGCGATAGCCGTCAGTTTGACAAAACTGAGCCCGTCCTGTAAAATAGTAGCCTCCGACGTTTCCGAAGAGGCCCTGGAAGTCGGCAGGGAGAACGCCGCGGCAAACGGCGTAGGCGACAGGATAAAATTCGTCCTCTCCGATCTGTTTGAGCGCATTCCCGGCAGGAGGAAGTTCGACCTGGTCATCTCGAACCCGCCCTATATACCGAGCGAGGATTACGATTCCCTGCCTCCGGAGGTGAGGAGCGAGCCGAGGATCGCCCTGGACGGCGGGTTGAAAGGCCTGGAGTTTTATAAAAGGATAATCCCTGACGCCGCAAAGAGGTTGAACCGCGGCGGGTATCTTGTGCTGGAGATAGGATACGGCCAGGCGCGGGAGATAAACGATCTTCTCGCGTCCTCGGGATCGTACGCTGATGTCGAGATATTGAAAGATTATAACGATATAGACAGGATAGTTTTCGCGAAGAGGCGTTGATGGATAAGATAGTAATAGAAGGCCCGACGAGATTAAGGGGGACGGTCGAGGTAAGCGGGGCGAAGAATTCGGCGCTGCCGATAATGGCAGCCACGCTCCTTACCGACGAGAAGTGCGTATTAAAACGCGTCCCTCCCTTGCGCGACGTAAACACCATGATAAAGATCCTGCGCAACCTGGGCGTGAAAGTGCAGGTGGAACCCGGGCGGCTGGTGATAGAACCCAGGGGATATAAAAATTATATTGCGCCGTATAAATACGTCAAGGAGATGCGCGCCTCATTCTGCGTCCTCGGGCCGATCCTCGCGAAGCACAGGAAGGCCCAGGTATCGTATCCGGGAGGCTGCGCCATCGGGAACCGTCCGGTGGACCTCCACCTTAAAGGCATAAGGGCGCTCGGCGCGGACCTGAAGATAGAGCATGGTTACGTCGTGGGCGAGACGAGGCAGTTGAAGGGCGCGCACGTATATTTGGGCGGCGCGTTCGGCTCGTCGGTCCTCGCGACCGATAACGTAATGATGGCCGCGACCCTGGCAAAGGGCAGGACGGTGATAGAGAACGCCGCCTGCGAGCCGGAAGTCGTAGACCTCGCGGATTTCCTGAATAAGATGGGCGCGAAGATAAGAGGGGCAGGGACGCATTTTATAGAGATAGAGGGCGTAAAGAAATTGGGAGGGGCCGAGGCCGAGGTGATACCCGACAGGATAGAGGCCGGCACTTTCATGGTCGCGGCCGCGATAACCGGAGGCGATATCACCGTAAAAGGGGCGAGGTTCGACCATCTCGGCGCGCTGGTGGATAAATTACAGGATTCCGGCGTCACTATTACGCGCCACGGGAAAGATATACGCGTCCGGGTCCAGAGGCAGTTGAGGCCGGTCGATATAACGACCCTGCCTTATCCGGGGTTCCCTACCGACCTGCAGGCGCAGATGATGGCACTGATGACTACAATAAACGGGATAAGCGTCATAACAGAAAAGATATATCCCGACAGGTATATGCATGTCAGCGAATTGGCAAGGATGGGAGCGCAGATAAAACTCGAGGGCGACTCGGCTATCGTAAAGGGAATAAAACAGCTGAGCGGCGCCCCGGTGATGGCGTCGGATCTGCGCGCTTCGGCCGCGCTGGTATTGGCCGGCATGGCCGCGAGAGGCAGGACCGACGTCTCAAGGGTCTACCATTTGGACAGGGGTTATGATAAGATAGAGAAGAAATTGTCGCAATTGGGAGCGAATATACACAGAGAAAGGGAGGAGTAATCAATGGCAGCAGTGATCAGGTTGAAGAGGCTGGGGACAAAGAAGACGCCCCATCAGAGGATAATCGTCATAGATGGCCACAAGGGGCGCGATATGAAGGCGATCGAAGAGCTTGGCTATTACGATCCGACGAAGAAGCCGGCGTTCGGCAACCTCAAGAAGGAGAGGATACTGCACTGGATCAAGCTCGGCGCGAAGCCTTCTCCGGCCGTATCCAACATATTCAGGAAATCCGGCATAATATAATTTGATGCGGATAGATATTCTTACGCTCTTCCCGAAGATGTTCGAAGGCGTGTTCGGCGAATCAATAATCAAACGGGCGCGCAAGGCCGGGAAGGTTGATATACGGGTACACAACCTGCGCGACTGGACCGACGACAAACATAAGAAAGTCGACGACAAGCCGTTCGGTGGAGGTCCCGGGATGGTAATAAAGCCGCAGCCGCTCTTTGATGCCGTAGAGGACCTGAAGACGAGGTCATCGCGGGTCGTTCTTATGACGCCGCAAGGCAAGACCTTCGACCAGCCGGCCGCAAAAAAGATGTCGGGATATAAGCACATCATAATAGTCTGCGGGCATTACGAAGGGATCGACGAACGGTTCCGGAAGAAGTTCGTTACAGATGAGATATCGCTCGGAGATTTCGTCCTGACCGGCGGAGAGATACCGGCGATGGCGCTGGTCGACAGCGTGGTAAGGCTTGTGCCGGGAGTCGTCGGGGATAAAGGTTCGCTTGAGCACGAGTCGTTCGAGTCGGGCCTGCTTGAATATCCCCAGTACACGAGGCCGGCCGAGTTCAGGGGCCTTAAGGTGCCGGATGTTCTTTTATCCGGTGACCATAATAAAATAGATGTTTGGAGAAGGAAGATGGCATTAAGCAGGACGGGGTCAAGGCGTCCCGATATGTACAGAAAATTGAGCCTCCGCATCGGCGGGGCGAAATCCCGCCTCGGCGGGATAAATAAGGAGAAGAAGTGATGAATAAATGCGCTGCAGCGGAAAAGGATTACCTGAAGAAAGAGATACCGGTGTTCAAGGTCGGCGATACGGTCAAGATCTTCGTAAAGATCAGGGAAGAGGATAAGTTCCGCCTCCAGTCGTTTGAGGGCGTCGTGATAAAAAAGAGGGGAAGCGGCATCTCGTCGAGTTTCACGGTCCGCCGCGTCTCTTACGGCGAGGGCGTGGAGAGGACTTTCCCGCTCCATTCGCCTTCGGTCGATAAGGTCGAGGTGATAAAATCCTCGAAGCCGAAGAGGGCCAAGCTCTATTACATGCGTAAAAATGTCGGCAAAAAGGCTGATGTTGTATCATGAGCGTAAATTAAGCAGGCAAGGCAAAAGACAGGTCGCGGGGATAGATGAGGCAGGGCGCGGCCCGCTGGCCGGCCCGGTCGTCGCCGCCGCGGTCATATTAAGGGATTTCAGGTTCAAGAACAGGATAGCCGATTCCAAGGTCCTCACAAGGCTTGCGCGCGAGAGGGCCTACGAGGAGATACTCAGGAAAGCGGATATCGGGATCGGCATCGTAGGCGAAAAAGATATAGACAGGATAAATATCCTGCGGGCGAGCCTCCACGCCATGGAGTTGGCGGTCTACGACCTCGGCATAAGGCCTGACCACCTCCTTATAGACGGCAACATCCAACCGGAATTACCCCATCCAAAGACGACATTAATAGGCGGAGAATCGCGTTCCATCTCTATCGCCTGCGCTTCTATCGTCGCTAAGGTCACGAGGGATTTTATAATGACTTATTATGATGCCTTATACCCCGAATACGGGTTCGCCAGGCACAAGGGCTACGGGACGCGTTTGCATTTCATCGCGATAAGGAGGTTCGGCCCGTCGCCGATCCACAGGCGGAGTTTCACCCTTATAAAATGAACTTATTCATATTAAGGCACGGCGAATCGGTTTGGAACAGGGAAAACAGGGTCCAGGGAAGCAAGGATCCCGGTTTAAGCGAAAAAGGAAAACGGCAGGCGGAGCGCGCCGGCAGCCGGCTTAAGAATAAAAAGATAGATATAATTTATTCCAGCCCGCTTAAGCGCTGCGCGCAGACCGCGCGCATCATCTCGCGTAAGACCGGGGCGAAGATTAGGTTCGTCCCCGGCATACAGGAGATAATCCTAGGCGTCTGGCAGGGGAAGACGATAGACGAGGTAAAGAAACTTTATCCCAAGTCATACGCGATGTGGCTTAAGGACCCTTCGAAGGCCGCTATCCCGGGATGGGAAGGCGTGCCAAAATTCCGCAAGAGGGTGAACCGCGCATTCAGGTCGATACTGGAAATAGACACGGCGGCGAATGTATGCGTTGTGACGCACTGGGGCGTGATAGCGTCGCACCTGGCGAAGACGCTCGACGCGGATTTCGACCGGATCTTCCAGGGGGTAAGGGTGGATAATTGCGGCATAAGCGAAATTTCGTACATGAACGGAAAGGCGATAATACAATGCATAAACGATACGCGTCTGCTCTCCTGAAACGATGCGCGTCTTCTCTTTCGATCGTTTTTTTCCTGTTTTTCTTTGCCGCGCCGTGTTTCGGCGATGATGCGGCAAGCGTGGTCAAGGTCACGGGCAAGAAAGGCAGTTGGAGCCTTGAAGTCAACGGCAAGCCGTTCTATATCAAAGGCGTCGGCGTCGGGAAGATGACCGGCCTCGGCGGCGCCGATTACCTCAAAATGGCGCAGGAACTTGGAGCCAACGCGGTCCGCACATGGGGCACAGACCAGGGCACGCAGGAATATTTCGATACCGCGCTGAAGTACGGCCTTATGGTAGACGCCGGTATATGGCTCAATTACGCCAAAAAAGGCACGGAATACAGCTATCTTGGAGATAACGAATACAAAAAGAAGAAGACTCAGGAGATAACGGATTACGTCAACAAATTCAAGGGACATCCGGCGTTGTTGATGTGGAACATAGGCAACGAGGCGATCTTTTTCACGAAGGACGAGGAAGAGCGCGTAGCATTGGCGAAATTCCTTGAGGAGACGGTGCAGATGGTCCATAAGCTGGACCCCAACCATCCGGTCATCTATACCTCGGCCGATACGACCGCGTTACCGTATATACAGCAATACGCCCCGAGCCTCGATATATTCGGCATGAATATATACGGCAGTGTTAGGATATCGCACACCAAATGGGACAAATCCGGGCTGGAAATGCCGTATTGCGTTACCGAATACGGGCCGCACGGGCCGTGGGACGTCAAGAAGGACCAGAACGGCGCCTCGCAGGAGGAACCCGAGCAGGCGAAAGCGGCCATATACAGGAATATGACGCGCGAGATAATGAACTTCAAGGGATATGATATCGGAGGCTTCGCGTTCCACCTCGGGGAGACTTCACAGGAATCGCTTACGTGGTGGAACATAAACCAAAAGCTGTTAAAGAAGGCTTCATATTGGGAATTATACAAGATCTATACCGGAGGCAGGCCGCTCAATCTTCCTCCGCGGATAACAATATTGAAACTGGGCAAGACAAAAGGTATCGGCCCCGGGGAGATCATTGATATCACGGTAGAGGCAGCCGACTCCGACAGCAACCCGCTCGATTACTCCTTCATCGTATCGACGGCGCAGGAAGGGATACTGCAGTATTATGTCAACGAGGAGGTCCCGGTGAAGTTCGAGAACGTCGGCGCAAGATTCAGGATGACCGCTCCCGCCGCCAAAGGGCTCTACAGGCTATATCTCATCGTAAACGACGGGAACGGGAACGCAGCCGCCGCTAACAGATCGTTCAAGGTCGAATAAAAGGCATATGCCCGAAAAAAAAGAGGATATAAAGGACCTCTCGCTCGTCGAGCTTACGGCACGCATTAAAAGCCTTAATGAGCCGCCTTACAGGGCGGAACAGGTCTTCGAGTGGATATATAAAAAAGAGGCCAGGTCATTCGGGTTGATGACCGACCTGCCATCCAAACTCCGCGACTATCTCACCAATAAATTCTTCGTTACCGGCTCGGAGACAATAAAAAAACAGGTCTCTAAATCAGACGGGACGCGGAAATATCTCTTCAAATTAAATGACGGCGAGGAGGTTGAGGGCGTCTATATCCCGGCCAAAGACAGACAGACTATATGCCTCTCGTTGCAGGCGGGATGCGGCTTCGGTTGTTATTTCTGCGCGAGCGGGCTGCTCGGGCTCAAGAGGGACCTGCGCTGCGGCGAGATACTCGACCAAGCGCTCGCCATACAGGATGATATTGGTGCCGCCAAGGGCCCTGTGGGGTCCAAGGGCCCTGCGGGGACCAAGCGCATAACCAATGTGGTGATGATGGGCACCGGAGAGCCGCTCGCCAATTATGACAACGTCATCAAGGCCGTCGGGATAATGAATTCCCCGCTGGGGCTGGGTATCGGCGCGAGGAAGATAACCGTCTCGACCGCCGGATACATCCCCGGGATGAAACGGTTCATGCAGGAGAAAGAACAGTTCGAGCTTTCAGTCTCGCTGCACGCCGCCGACGACATAAAACGCTCAAGGCTCATGCCGATTAACAAAAAATATCCCCTCTCCGAACTGATGGAAGTCTGCCGCGAATACACAAAAGGTAAGGGCAGGATAATCACTTTCGAATATATCCTTATCAGGGATGTCAACTCTTCACCTACCGACGCGCAAAATCTTGTCAGGCTGCTGAAGGCGCTTAACTGCAAAGTGAACCTTATCCCGTTCAATGCGGTCCCTGATTTTAAATTTGCCCCGCCGTCTAATAAGGATGTCGGAAATTTCCAGGAGATATTGGAGAAAGGCGGGATAAACTCGACCATAAGGGCGCAGAGGGGCGCCGACATCGACGCCGCCTGCGGGCAATTGCGCCTGCGCGAGGCGGAAGGGAAGAAATGCTGAATAGGAATAAGACCATAGCCTTCTTCGCCTTTATCCTGCTTGTTACGCAAGGCCTTTGTTCCTCCGAAGAAGAGAAGGGCTGGGTGCCGTATTATTTCGGCCCGGCTACGGCCGGTGGGCTCGTCTCGGAAAATGACGAGGGCATCATCCTCTCTCTCGATAAGGCCGGCGCGTTCGGAGTATATAATCCCAGCAAGTTCGGCGGGAATTTTGACGCGCGGACCGAGATAAAGACCGGGAAGGGCATCTGCGGGATGATGTTGTTCAAGGACAACGGCGGCAAACCCGACCCGTCAAATTTCGTCGGCATAGAGAGGCGGGAGGACGAGGCCGGCAACAAGACGGTGAGGGTCTTCGCGATAAAAGACGGGCAGGATTTCACTCAGCAGGGCGCCCAGTGGAACCCGCGTTTCGAGGCGGTCCTGAATAACGAGTCGTTCGGCTTCGAGGCGAAGGCGTTCAGGATACTCGAGGACGAGAAGGCGAAGTGCCTTCATTTTTATTACAAATACGAGAGGAAGATCGACGGGGAGAAGAAGGAAGGATGGCTGGAGTTCTCGACGCTTCCCGATTGGGACGGGAAACCGTTCTATTTCTATCCGTATGTGAAAAGCAACGGCGATTTTACCGCGAAAGCGGTCTTTATGAAACCGATGGTAATGCTTACGCCGTCCGATGACAGGTCCGACAAGGATACGGGGTTTAAGGCGACGAGGCGCGATTACACTTTTTCGGGATCCTCCGGGGACGCGGTCGTCGTCACCTTCGACAGGGAATTCCCGTTTTACGATAAGGCCAAATTCGTCTTCTGGAGCGAGGCGGAATATATACCCTGGTGGCATATCGACGACAAATGCGCGGCATATTATGAATTCTGCGAGATATGGGGCGGCGGGACCGAGGGCTGCGATGAGCCTATGGGCGACCGGCTGCTGCGCTGGACCAAGGCGGATATAGTAGAGTCGAACAAGGCGCGCGTCATAGTCCATTGGCGTTATGTGTTGGCGGACCCCGAATACAAGTGGTGGAGCATGGACCCGGTCGAAAAGCCTTATGCGGACGAGTGGTACTGTTTTTATCCCGACGGGACCGGGGTTAGGAAAGTCACATATACGCCGGTCACCACTTCTAAATACGAGACCGATTGGAACGAAATATCGGAGTTGACCGTCATAAAGCGCGGCGGCGTGAAACCGTCCGAGGTCATAGACAAAAAGGCTGTCTCGATATTCAATCTCGACGGGAAGAAGGTAGATTACCTGTGGGACCTCTCCAAGAAAGGGACGCCGGCTAAGAGGGACGACGAGACCAGGAACTGGCCCGAGGCGATATGCCGCTTGAACCTCAAGGACAGGCCTGCCGTATTCGAGGTGTTCGCGCAGGGCGGGGAGGCGTATAAAAAGACTTTCCCCGAGCCGTTCAAGAACTGGTGGGGGCATTACGGCGAGGATTGGGCGTTTGAGATGCGGGGCCAGAAGGAATACGAGGGCGATTTCGGTGTATTCTCGCACTGGCCGATAAGCAAAATGCCGTATGAAGAACCCGATAAGACATTCGGCAGGTACCTGCGCGAGCCGGGACATATATCGCTATTGCCGATCGCCGGCCATCCCAAAGTCAAGGGCCCGACGACGTGGGCGATGCTTGTGGGTATGAGCAAGCCTTGGGACGACCAGGATGCCCGCGACAGGGCCTCGTCCTGGCTTTATCCCGGCGACATCAGCATGATAGACGAGAACGCGAAATTCATCGGGAACGACTATTACCAGCGCGCGCTCGTATTTGAGACGGATAAACTTAACCGCGCCTGCCAGTTCACTATGTATCCTAAGATCGTCTCTTCCGTCGTCGTAAACCCCGTATTCATCATAAAGAACTGGGGCAATAACCCGGTCTCGGTCACGATGAACGGCAAGCCGCTCAAAGAAGGCCTCGACTACCGCTGCGCCATTGAAGGCGACTCGGCCGTCATCTGGGTCAAGGCCAAATTCTCCGGTCAAACCGCGTTCTTGATAAAGTAATATGCCTTGACGCAAATCGTTTGTTTGCCTATAATAAAGATTCACTATGTTCGCTAAAAAACCGCATTCCACATCAGAGATCGCGAGACTCACGCATCCCAAGCAGATCGTTGGGGTTGCGACAAAAGCCGGCTTAAACGCCGACGAGCTCGAGCTTTACGGAAATTTCAAGGCCAAGATCACGCTTGCCGTCCTGCAGAGGCTGAAACAGCGCCCTGACGGGAAACTTATCCTGGTCACGGCAATGACCCCGACCAAGCACGGCGAAGGCAAGACATGCATTTCGATAGGCCTTACCCAGGCGCTCGGACGCCTGAAAAAACGCGTCATTCTATGCCTTCGCGAACCGTCGCTGGGCCCTGCATTAGGGCTTAAGGGCGGCGGCTGCGGCGGAGGATACGCGCAGGTCCTGCCGATGGAGGATATAAATCTCCATTTCACGGGCGATATACACGCGATAACTGCGGCGCACAACCTTTTGGCCGCCATCATAGATAACCACCTGGCGAAAGGGAACGAGTTAAAACTCGACCCGAAAAGGATAATCTGGCGCAGGACGATTGACCTTTGCGACAGGAGCCTGCGCGAGGTGCAGGTCGGCATTGCCGAAGGCGCGGTAAAGAGGCGCGAAAGTTTCGATATCACGGCCGCCTCGGAGATAATGGCGTGCCTGGCGCTCACTACAGGCTACAAGGACCTGAAAGAGAGGCTCGGGAAGATAATAATCGGTTTTACGAATAAGGGCAGGCCCGTCACCGCGTCCGAGATGAAGGTCGTCGGCGCGATGGCCGCCATTTTAAAGGACGCGATAAAGCCCAATATGGCGCAGACGCTCGAAGGCCAGCCGGCATTAATACACATGGGCCCGTTCGGGAATATCGCCCACGGCACGAACAGCATCCTCGCGACGCAGATGGCGTTAAAGCTTGCCGATTACGCGGTAGTCGAAACCGGTTTCGGCACCGACCTGGGCTTCGAGAAATTTTGCGATGTAGTGACGCGGCAGGGGAAATTCAGGCCCGACTGCGCCGTAGTGGTCGCGAGCGCAAGGGCGTTGAAGTCCCACGGCGGCGCGGCTGACGCTGACCTCGAGAAGGAAGACCAGGAAGCGCTTAATAAAGGCCTGCCGAACCTCGAACGGCACATCGAGAACGTAAAGAAATTCGGGATCTGGCCGGTCGTGGCGATAAACAGGTTCCCGGGGGATTCGGAGAACGAATTGAACAGGGTAAAGGAATTTTGCAGGAGCAAAGGGGTCCTCGCCGAGATAGCGGAGGTGGTCGCCAAGGGCGGGGAGGGCGGCGAGAAACTCGCGCAGGCAGTCATCGCGACTATGCAGGAGCATCCCTCGAAATTCAAGCCGCTTTATGATCCGGAGCTTTCGATAAAAGAGAAGATAGATAAGATCGCCACCGAGGTGTACGGCGCCGAGGGCGTCGTATACGTCGGGACATCAGAAGATGATATAAATTTCCTTACTGAAAATAACTACGATGAGCTTCCGGTGAATATGGCCAGGACGCACCTGTCGTTTACCGACGATCCGAAGGTGAAGGGCGCCCCGGCTGGATGGCGGCTCAAGGTCAAAGAGGTGAAGGTCTCGGCAGGCGCGGGTTTCCTGGTCGCGTTGACCGGGGAGATGAACCTGATGCCCGGGATGCCGAAAGTCCCGCTCGCCGAGCGGGTCGACGTGGATAACGACGGTAATATAACGGGGTTATTCTAACGATGAAGATAAGCGCGAAGAACAGGATCGATCTTTTTGTAAAAGAGCTGGGAGAGAGGAAGCCCTCGCCCGGCGGCGGCGCGGCAGCTGCTTTAGCCGGCGCCCTCGGGGCCGCGCTAATAATAAAAGTCGCGAATTTTACGATCGGCAAAAAGAAATACAAAAGATACGATAATGAAGCCAGGTCTATGGCAAAGAAGGCCGAGGCGTTGAGGAATAAATTGGGCGCCTGCATAGAAAAGGACGCCAGGAGATATAACGAATACGCGAGGACCAGGAGCAAGTCCTCGATGCAAAAGGCCTCGGATTGCGCGGCGGAGATATCGAAACTTTCCGGGCAAGGCGTGAAGATATGCATGAGGCTAAAGAAGATAGGGAATAAGAACCTGAAGGGAGACATAACCGCCGCGGAATTATTTTTGCGGGCGGCGGCCAAGGCGTCGGGGAACCTGATAAAGCAGAAAAAGAAGAGGTGGATCGTCAGATGACGGCCAAGATACTGAACGGAAAAGAGCTCGCCTCTAAATTAAAAGCGCAGTTGAAGCGCGAGGTGGCTGCCATAAAGAAAAAATACGGCAGGACGCCCATGCTCTCGGTCATACAGGTGGGCGTGCACAAGCCGGCGACCATCTACATAAATTCGCAGGAGAAACTGGCCAGGGAACTCGGCATAAAATACAGGAAGGTCTGTTTAGGCGCTTCGGTCTCGCAGGACGAGCTTATCCGCGCGATCAAGAAATTGAACAGGGATAAGGCGACGACCGCCGTAATGCTCGGCCTGCCACTGCCGAAGACGATAAACCTCAAACAGACGATATTCTATATAGACCCGTCCAAGAACGTCGAAAGGGTCAACCCCACGGCGTCGGCGGTGATGGAGATAATAAGATCGACGGGGATAAGCCTCTTCGGCAGGGAAGCTGTTGTTGTGGGGCATGGCGAATTGGTCGGCAAACCCATAGCGATGTCTTTGCTTGATAAACTGGCTACCGTGACTGTCTGCCACATCGGCACGGCCGCGCGCGGGGACCTTAAGGGACATATATCGCGCGCCGAGGTGCTGGTCGTCGCGGTCGGAAAACCGAATCTCGTAAAAGGCGGCTGGATAAAGAAGGGCGCCATCGTTGTCGATGTCGGCATAACCAAAGTCGGCGGCAGGATAGTCGGCGATGTGGAATTCGATACGGCGAAGAAGCGCGCGGGGTTCATAACCCCTGTCCCCGGAGGGGTCGGGCCGCTCACCGTGATAATGTCGATGTGCAATTGCATAGCGCTCTTTAAGGAGCAGGTGAAAAGATGATAATCACGAAACAGAAACCCATAGACGATATCCTTAAATACCTGGAAAAAGCGAACAAGGTATTTATAGTGGGATGCACCCAGTGCGCCACGGTCTGCAAGACAGGCGGCGAGGAAGAAGTAAAGAAGATGAAGGAATTCCTGGAATCGAAGGGAAAGAAGGTCATAGCGGCCGAGGTCTGGGATACCCCGTGTAATCTTCTTGAAGTCAAGAAACGCGCGCGCGACAGGAAAAACGAACTCGAGACTTCAGAGACCCTGCTTTTGATGAGTTGTGGAGACGGCGCGCATACGGTTGTTATCGGGACAGGTATGCCGGTGGTCCCGGGAAATGACACGCTCTTTTTGGGCCAGTCAGAGAGGACCGGGCGTTTTAACGAAGTATGCGCGTTGTGCGGCGATTGTACGCTTTTTATTACCGGCGGTTACTGTCCCAACGCGTTATGCCCCAAAGGGCTCCAGAACGGGCCGTGCGGAGGGGTCAAGGACGGTAAATGCGAGGTCAGCCCCGATATAGACTGCGGCTGGCTTCTGATATATAACAGGCTCAAAGATACGGGCAACCTTGATAACATGAAAAAAGTCCTTCCTCCGAAGGACCACTCTAAATCGATAAGGCCTCGCAAGGTCGTGGTGGACGCGACGAAGAAAAGGATATAGATGACCTTAAAAGAAAAAATTAAAAATAAGAAGTTCATAATAACGAGCGAGATAGGCCCGCCCAAAGGGATCGACGTCAAAACTATCCTCGAGGAGGCGCGCCTTCTTAAGGGCAGGGTCGACGCGGTCAACGTGACCGATTCGCAGAGCGCGGTGATGAGGCTCGGTTCGCTAGCCGTGAGCCGGCTTCTGAAGGAAGAAGGCGTGGAGCCCGTATACCAGCTGACCTGCCGCGACAGGAACAGGATAGCGCTGCAGTCCGACGCTTTGTCCGCGGCCGTCCTGGGCATAGAGAATATCCTGGTGCTGACCGGCGACCACCCGTCGCGCGGCGACCATCCGGAAGCGAAGCCTGTCTTCGACCTCGACTCGGTCCAGTTGATCGAGACCTTAAGGAAGCTCGAGAGCGGGAAGGACCTTTCCGGGAAGGAACTTAAGGGCGTCCCGAAATTCTGCGTCGGCGCGGTCGTAAACCCGGGCGCGGACCCGGTTGAACCGGAACTGATAAAATTCGAGAAGAAGTTAAAGGCGGGCGCCGAGTTCTTCCAGACGCAGGGCGTCTATGACGTTAAGACATTCGCGAAATTCATCGATAAGGTCAAGCAATATAATACCTGTATAATCGCGGGCATCATACTTATTAAATCCCCTGACATGGCGAGGTTCATGAACAAGAACGTCGCCGGGATATTCATACCTGACAGCCTGATAAAAGAAGTCGAAGGCGCCGCCGATAAGCAGGATAAGGCCTTTGAGATCGCGGCGCGCACCATAACAGGGTTGAAAGGCCTGGCGCAGGGCGTCCATTTAATGTCGTTGGGCTGGAACAAGCTCGTTCCCCGCATCCTGGATGCCGCGGGCCTTTAGGAGATAATGATCGTCTTTCTGAAGAATATCCCTATAAAGATACCGGCGGACCTCGTCCTCTCACGCCTCAAATTCGCTAAATATAAGACAAAGGCGGACAAGAAGATATTCGCGTTCATCTCCTGCGTGATCGAGGAAGGCCATTCGCTCGCGGAGCCGAAAGCTGTCTACGGGATATTTGATGTCGCGATAGAGGGCGATGCGGTAAAATTCCCGGAAGCGAAGTTCGCCGTAAAAAGCAACGCCCTGGCGAAACGGCTTAAGGGAGCCGGTAAGGCGGCGCTCTTTGTATGCACGATCGGTAAAGATCTCACCGATGCGGTGAACGGATACGTGACCAAAGGCGAGATCGCTCGCGCGACGGTCCTGGACGCGGCCGGCTCAGAAGCCGTCGAGGCGCTCGCCGGGCATATAGACAATGTGATAAAGGCGAAAGCCAAGGCCGAGGGTTACGCGGTAACGGCGCGGTTCAGCCCGGGATACGGGGACTGGACGATATTCGACCAGCCTAAAATATTGAAAGTCCTGATGTCGGACAAGATCGGCGTAAAGGCGGTAAAGAGCTGCATCATGGTGCCGGAGAAATCTGTCACGGCATGCATCGGCCTTATAAAGAAAGGCCAAAGGCCCATAAGAAAGGTCTATGAAAAAAATATCAGCCCGCTTAAAAAATGAGATACTGATATACGACGGGGCGCTGGGCACTGTCCTGCAGGAGACAGGGGCGCTGAAGGCCGGGGCCTGCCCCGAGGAATTAAATCTCCTGGAGCCCGATATTATAAAGTCCATCCATCTTGATTACATAAAAGCCGGCGCCGATATCATCGAAACGAATTCGTTCGGCGGCAGCAAATTAAAACTCGCGGCATACGGGCTTGAGAAAGAAGCCGACAGGATAAATTATGAGGCGGCGCGCATCGCCAGGTCCGCGGCCGCGGGTAAGGCGTATGTCGCGGGCTCTGTCGGGCCGCTTGACAGGCAGTTGACGCCTCTGGGCGACCTCTCTTTTGATGAGGCGGTAAAGCTATTCGAAGACCAGATACGGGCCCTTAAGGAAGGCGGATGCGACCTGATAATACTGGAGACCTTCGCCGATATAAAGGAGCTGAAGGCGGCATTCATCGCGGCCCGCCAGGCAGGCGGCCGGATCCCGGTGCAGGCGCAGATGACGTTTGAAGGCGGCGAGCGCAGCACATACGGCACTCCGCCGTCGGCGTTCGCGGTCTTGTTCCAGTCGCTCGGCGCGGATATCATCGGGACGAACTGCTCTACCGGCCCGAAGGAATTAATAAAAGTAGTCAAAGAGATCATCCCATATACCGATAGATACGTCTCATGCCTTCCGAACGCGGGACTTCCGGAATTACGCGCCGGCAGGACATATTTTCCCGAGAGCCCGAAGTCCTTCGCGAGATACGCCGCGGAGTTCGCCGGGTTGGGCGCGAGCCTGATCGGCGGATGCTGCGGTACCACTCCGGAACATATAAATGAACTGAAAAAGATCTTAAAAAACAGGCGTCCGGCAAAGAGGAAGTATTCCCCCGCGTTCAGGCTATCCTCTAGGACAAAGGTCGTGGAGCTTAACGCGAAGACGCGCCCGCTGATCATAGGCGAGCGTATCAACCCGACCGGTAAGAAAGGCCTCCAGGAAGAGATAAAGGCCGGCAAGTCCGTCACTATCAGGCGCGAGGCGATAGAGGAGACCAAAAAAGGCGCGGACATCCTGGATGTTAATGTCGGTGTGCCGGGGACGCGCGAGCAGGAGACGATCGTCCCGGCCATAGAGGCTGTCCAGGCGGTCAGCGAGGCGCCGGTGTCGATAGACAGCGCGAATCCCGCGGCCGTCGAAGCGGCGCTGAAGGAAGTCTCCGGAAAGCCGCTGATCAATTCGGTCAACGGCGAGAATGATAAGATAAATTCCATCCTGCCGCTCGCGAAGAAATACGGGGCGGCGATACTCGTCCTGGCCCTGGATAAGTGCGGTATCCCGAAAGATTCAAAAGCCCGCGTTAAGATCGCAACAAGCGTCATAAATAAGGCGCTGGCGTTTGGCATACGAAAAGAAGATATAATCGTAGACCCGCTCACGCTGGCCATATCGGCTGAGCCTGAGCAGGTGAAAGAGACGCTCAAGGCGATCAAGGAACTGAAGAAGAAAGGATTCTCCTCCTCGTTAGGCGTAAGCAATGTGTCGTTCGGGCTGCCGAACAGGAGGAAGATAAACGCGGATTTCTTCTCGCTGGCGCTCGCTTCCGGCCTAGACCTCGCGATAATAAACCCGAGCGACGACAATATGTTCTGGGTCGCGAAACAAAAGAAGAAGCGCGCTGCGGACGAAGCCGGAATAAAGAAATTCCTTAAGGCCGCGCTCAGCCCTATCGAAGAGGTTTCGAGGAAAAAGCTGGAAGTAAAGCCGGGCGAGCATAAAGACGTGAAGACGCGGCTCAAAGAAGCGGTCCTCTACGGCGACAAGGAAAATATCACCGCGTATGTCGAAGAGGCGCTTTCCCAAGGCATCGCTCCGCTTGAGATAAACAGCAAGATACTTATTCCCGCCCTGGAGGTAGTCGGCGAGAAATTCGGCAAGAGGGAATATTTCCTCCCGCAGGTGATATTATCGGCGGAGGCAGTCCAGCGGGCGTTTGGGCGGCTCAAGAAAGAGATAAAGCCCGGCGAAGAGGAAGATAAGGGCACTATCGTGATCGCGACCGTCGAGGGCGATATACATGATATCGGGAAGAATATCGTCATATCGGTCCTGGAAAACCACGGCTATAAGATAGTCGATCTCGGCCGCGGCGTGCCGGCCGATACGATAATAAAAGAAGCGGTAAAGAACAAAGCCGATATAATCGGCTTGAGCTCCCTGATGACGACGACGATGATACAGATGGAGCGCGTCATAAAGGAATTGAAGAAGAAGGGCCTTAATTTCAAGACGATCGTGGGCGGCGCGGTAGTGACCGAGGCGTTCGCCAAAGAAATAGGCGCCTCAGCCTACGCGCGCGACGCGATCGAGGCGGTCAATATCGTAAAATCGCTCATGAAAGAGAGAAGGTGACGGCAATGGAGCGGAAGAAGATAACTATCCCGGATATCCAGAAGAAGAAACAGGAAGGCAGGAAGATAACGCTCCTTACCGCCTACGATTACCCGTCGGGGCGGCTAATCGATGAAGCGGGCGTTGATATCATACTTATAGGCGATTCGCTGGCGATGACCGTGCTGGGGTATGAGTCGACCGTCCCCATAACTATGGATGAGATGATCCATCACGCCAAAGCCGTAAAACGCGGCGCCAAATACGGGCTTATGATAGGCGACATGCCTTTTATGACATATAACATAGGCGAGAAAGAGACCATAAGAAATGCAGGCAGGTTCATAAAAGAGGGCGGGTGCGGCGCTGTAAAGATCGAAGGCGGCACCGAGATGACAGGTGTCGTAAAAGCATTGGTAAAAGCGGGAATTCCGGTCCTGGGACACATAGGACTTACGCCTCAGACCGCTACGCAACTCGGCGGGTTCAAGGTACAGGGCAAGGATGCCGCGAGCGCGCAAAAGCTGCTCGATTCCGCGCTTTCACTGGAGAAAGCCGGCTGTTTCGCGATCATCCTCGAGTGCGTCCCGGATAAACTCGCGAAATTGATCACCGAAAAACTTGGGATCCCGACGATAGGGATAGGCGCCGGCGCGTATTGTGACGGCCAGGCGCTCGTCACGAACGATATGATAGGTTTATTCGACCGCTTTACGCCGAAGTTCGTGAAAAAATACGCCGACCTCTGGCCGTTACTGCTGAACGCGTTCAAGAGATACAAGGATGAAGTGGAAGGCGGCAAGTTCCCCAGCGAAGAGCACAGCTTTACGATGAACGAATCGGAACTGAAAAAGATAAAAACCAACAAGAGGAGAGGTAAATGAAAATAAGAGTCCCGACAACCGGAGTGATAGCATGCACAAGATAGTCGAGAAGAAACAACTGGCAGATACGATAACTTTATTGAAGGTCGAGGCGCCGATGGTCGTGCGCGAAGCGAAGCCCGGGCAGTTCGTGATAGTCCGGCTCGATGAGTTCGGTGAGAGGATACCGCTTACGATATGCGACGCTGACAGGGCGCGCGGCGTCCTGACTCTCATAATACAACAGCTCGGCAGGTCGACAAAAGACCTCTGCGCGTTAAAAGCCGGGGACCAGATAAGGGACATACTCGGGCCGCTCGGCAACCCCACTGAGATAGAGAAATTCGGCACGGTCGTGATAATCGGCGGCGGCGTCGGCGCTGCGGAATTATATACCGCGGCAAAGGCCCTGAAAGAAAAAGGCAATAAGGTCATCACCATAATCGGCGCCCGCAACAAGAGCCTTATAATTCTCGAGGATGAATTCAAGCCGATCGCCGACGAGGTGCTTATCACCACAGACGACGGAAGCTACGGCATCAAGGGTTTCGTGACCGACGCCCTTAAAAAGGTCATCTCGGAACAGAAAGTCGACCGCATCATATGTTGCGGCCCGATACCGATGATGAAAGCGGTCACCACGACGGCGAAGCCGCATAATATCCCCGCGATAGTGAGCCTGAACGCGATACTTTTGGACGCGACAGGGATGTGCGGGAGCTGCCGCTGCACCATAGAGGGCAAGACGAAGTTCTCGTGCGTCGACGGGCCGGAATTCGATGGTTACAAAGTGGATTTTGACGAACTCATGGCGAGGAACAAGAGGTTCCTGGACGAAGAAAGGAGAGCGCTCGAGGTATAATGGCTACCAATAAGACACCCAGGCAAGAGATACCGGCCCGCAATCCGGAGGAGAGGAACAAGGATTTCAAGGAAGTATCATTGGGTTTCACCGAAGAGCAGGCGGTTCTCGAGGCGCAGCGCTGCATAGCGTGCAAGAAGAAGCCTTGCTGCAACGGATGCCCGGTCGAGATAGACATACCCGAATTCATAAAACTCGTCGCCAAGAAAGACTATAAAGGCGCCATACAAAAGATAAAAGAGAAGAATAATCTCCCGGCCATATGCGGCCGCGTCTGCCCGCAGGAGACGCAATGCGAATCGCTTTGCACCTTGGTGGCAAAAGGGCAGCCGGTGGCGGTCGGCGCTCTGGAGAGGTTCGTTGCCGACCGGGAAGCGGAGCACCCGGGATCGAAAGAACCGCCTGTCATAAAAGAGAAAAAGGATATCAAAGTCGCCGTGGTCGGCGCCGGGCCGGCCGGGTTGACAGCTGCCGCAGACCTCGCCAGGTACGGTTATAAGGTAACGCTCTTCGAATCGTTGAGCGCGAGCGGCGGCGTCTTAAGATACGGCATTCCCGAGTTCAGGCTTCCCAAGGCGATCCTCGACCGCGAGACCGAATATATAAAGTCTCTCGGCGTGGAGATAAAATATAACATCCTTATAGGCAGGACATTCTCGATAGCCGACCTTTTCAAGGACGGATACAAGGCGATATTCCTCGGGACAGGCGCCGGGCTGCCGTATTTCCTGGGCATCCCTGGTGAGAACTTAAACGGCGTCTATTCCGCCAACGAGTTCCTGACGCGGGTCAACCTCATGCACGCGTATGAATTCCCGAAATATAAGACGCCGGTGAAGATCGGCGAACGTGTGGCTGTAGTCGGCGCGGGTAACACAGCCATGGACTGCGTGCGAGTGGCCAAGCGCCTGGGCGCCAAGGACGCGATGATCATCTACAGGAGGAGCGAGGCCGAGGCCCCGGCAAGGCGCGCGGAACTCGAGCACGCGAAAGAAGAACGTATAGAATTCCGGTTCCTTACGGCTCCTATCAAAATAGAGGGGAATGAAAAGGGCGAGGTAAAGAGCATGACCTGCCTGAAGATGGAGCTTGGCGAACCGGACGCGAGCGGCAGGAGGCGTCCGGTCCCGATAAAGGGTTCCGAATACGAGATGCCGGTCGATACAGTGATAATCGCGGTCGGGCAGGGGCCGAACCCCCTGATAGCGCATACGACAAAAGAGCTCGCGGTCGACGAAAAATCCGGCGAGCTTAAGATAGACGAAAACTGCATGACCTCGATAAAAGGCATATTCGCCGGCGGAGATATCACTACCGGGGAAGGCACGGTCATCGCTGCTATGGGCGCGGGCAAGAAAGCCGCCGCGGCGATAGACAAGTTCTTTAAGGAAAAATAGATGAAGAAGCCCCTCTTTTTAGCGCTCTTGCCGCTCGTCGCCCTTTGCGCCAGCGGTTGTTTCATAAATATGGCCGCTACGACGAAGATAAACGACGACGGTTCGGGTTTCCGCATAACCACCTATTCCGCTGACGGCGCGTCCGAGAAAGAGGAAGTGCTCAAGAATTATCTCCTGCCTCCGGGCGGCGAATGGAGGCTCAACCAGTATGTAAAAGATTCCCCGCCCCAGCATATCTACGAGGCAAAGCAGGTATTTATCGACCTCAACAAACTGGCGCCCGACTATTACAGGAAAGGCGCGAAGCCCGGAGATGTTTCGGCCAATAAATTCTCCCTCAAGATCAACAGGGGCATATTATTTACGACTTACGAATACGGGGAGACGTATAAGGACTGCACCGACAGCGCCAGGATCAGGAAATTATGCGATAGCTGGTATGAGCACTCCATAGAGACGGCCGCCACGGAAGTGGCGCGGGCTTTCCCGAAGGCGATAAAAAAGGAGAAAGCCAGGGAGCTGCTGGAAGCCGTATATCGCCCGTATTTTGATTATATGACCGCGGAATTTACCAGCGCCGGCCGGCAGGCGTTCGATGAGAAGAATGTGCAGTTCAAGGCGAAGATGGATGAGTTCGAGAAGAAATTCACCGCCGAGGGGTTCTCCGCGATCTTCGCCGGTTACATAATATCCGCGGATAAGGCGTCTGGCAAGGAAGCCATCTTGGAAAAATTGATGGCGGTGCACGCGAGCATAGACAAACAGCTTTCGGATTACGGGACCGCGATGAATGAGGCGAATTACGACGACGCTTTCGGTGTGTACGGCTGGCCGATATTCATGGGCTATTCGTTCGATATATCGGTCGTCATGCCCGGGCGTATGATCGAGGCCAATGCCGGTAAGATGACTTTGAATTCGGCGAAATGGGAATTCAAGAACGACGATTTTCTCCTCAAGGAATTTACCCTCCGGGCGAAGTCGCGTAAACTCAACCTGGCCGGCATCGGTATCATAGTAGCGATCCTGGCGGCGGCATTACTGGTAGCGTATAAGAGGGAACGGAAGAATAAGTGAAAAAAGCCGTTGTCGCTATGAGCGGCGGCGTCGATTCATCGGTCGCCGCTTTTTTATTGAAAAAAGAGGGTTACGAGGTCATCGGTATCACTATGCAGCTTTGGTCTAAGGACCTCTGCGGAAAGCACGGCGGGAAGAGCTGTTGCTCGCTAGAGGCGATAGAGGACGCCAGGAAGGTCGCCTCGCTCCTCGATATCCCGCATTACGTAATGAACCTCGAGAAGGATTTCAGCGATTTCGTCATTAAGTATTTCTGCTCCGAGTATGAGAAAGGGCGGACGCCTAATCCCTGCGTCGTCTGCAACAGCAGGATGAAGTTCGGAAAACTATTGGAGAGGGCGAAGGTCCTCGGCGCGGAACATGTCGCGACCGGCCATTACGCGAGGCTCGGCCGCGGCGAGAGCAACGGCCGGTATTACATAAACGAGGCCGCGGACAAGACTAAGGACCAGTCGTATTTTCTCTTCGATCTGTCCCAGGAGCAGCTTGAACATGCGCTCTTTCCGCTCGGCGGGTTATCGAAGAAAGAGGTCAGGGAGATTGCCAGGTCGAACGGCCTGAAGGTCCATGATAAGCCCGAGAGCCAGGATATCTGTTTTGTGATAAAAGGCGATTATCGCGATTTTATAAAGGACAAGATAAAGGGAGTGAAGCCCGGCAGGATAGTCGATACCGGAGGAAAGGTTTTGGGCGAGCATAAGGGCATTGCGTTCTATACGATAGGGCAAAGGGAAGGCCTGGGCGTCGCGGCCGGTAAGCCGGTATATGTCGTAAAGATCGACGCAGCAAAGAATGAGATCGTATTGGGCGACGCCGGAGAGGCGAAGGGCAGGGAATTGACGGCGAGCGCAATCTCATGGATGGCTGTAGAAGGGCTGGATTCCGGCATCCGCGCTGAGGCGAAGATAAGGTATAACCACCCTAAGGCTGCCTGCGAGGTCATACCGGTCTCCGGCAATAAAGTGAAAGCCGTATTCGATGAGCCGCAGTACGCGATAACCCCGGGCCAGGCATTCGTATTTTATGAAGGCGAAAAGATATTAGGCGGCGGATGGATAGATTAAAAAAGATCTTAATGAGGCTGGGCAAGGTGGTGATCGCTTTTTCCGGCGGGGTGGATTCGACGTTCCTGCTCAAAGTAGCTAAAGATACTCTAGGCAGAAATAACGTCCTAGCTATCACCGCGACATCCGAGACCTACCCGTCTTCGGAACTCAGGGATGCCAAGAGGCTCGCGAAAATAATAGGCGTCAGGCAGGTGGTGATCAGGACCGCTGAATTCGACGATCCCAAATTCAGGGATAATCCTCCGCAGAGATGTTATTACTGCAAAAAAGAGCTCTTCAAGGAGATCGGCAAGATCGCCCGGCGCGAAGGGTTCAGGCATATCGCCGACGCCTCCAATTATGACGACAGGAAAGATTTCAGGCCGGGCAGCCGCGCCGCGAAAGAGAGCGGCGTATCAAGCCCGTTAAAAGAGGCGCGCCTGACCAAGGACGCGATACGCAGGCTGTCAAAAAAGCTTGGGTTGCAGACCTGGAATAAGCCTTCTTATGCCTGCCTCGCGTCGCGCATACCTTATTACGATACGATAACCAGGCGGAAGCTGGAGATGATAGAAAAAGCAGAGGATATCTTGCGGAATAATTACAGTTTCAGTCAGGTGCGCGTCCGTTGCCATGGTGATATCGCGAGGATCGAAGTGGCTCCGCGCGAGATACGGAAGTTCTTCAAAGGGGAAGCGGCTTCCGGGGCGGCGAAGCGTCTTCAAAAACTGGGTTTTAAATATGTCACCGTGGACATATTGGGTTACCGGACGGGAAGCATGAACGAAACTTTAAGGAAACGCTGATGAAAGAGAAAGTGATCTTTTCCTGGAGCGGCGGCAAGGATAGCGCCCTTGCCCTTTACGAATTAAAAGAAAGCGGAAAATACGAGATTACGGCACTGCTTACGACCATCACGAAGGATTACGACAGGGTAAGCATGCACGGGGTAAGGACTGCGCTGCTGGAGGCGCAGGCGGTATCTCTCGGCATAAAACTTGAAAAGGCGTGGATGACAAAAGGCGCCGCTATCGAAGAGAACGAGTCGAAAATAGGCGAGATCATGCGAAGGTATTTTGCCGAGGGGGTGCTTTTGGCCGGCGCGGGAGATATCTGGCTGGAGGATGTGAAAAAATACAAAGATGACAATCTCGCGCGCATCGGAATGAAAGGCATCTATCCGCTATGGAAGCGCGACAGCGGCCAATTGGCCCGCAAGTTCATAGATTTGGGATTTAAGTCGGTCATCGTATGCGTCGATTCGACGCTGCTTGCCAAAGAGTTTATAGGAAGGGAGTTTGACGAGTCGTTCCTGGCCGACCTGCCTGCCGGCGTCGACCCGTGCGGAGAGAACGGCGAATTCCATTCGTTCGTATACGCGGGCCCGGTATTCCGCCATGAGATACCGTTTGTAAAAGGCGAGATCGTGCTCAGGGATAACCGCTATTATTTCTGCGACCTCTTGCCCGCGAATGCCGCCGTGGCGGCGCAGGAAACTGTTGATTTTTGACGTTTTTGTGATAACATAGGAAACCTAAACCAAAAAATTTGGCGGCGTAGCTCAGATGGTTAGAGCGAGCGGCTCATACCCGCTATGTCATCCGTTCGATCCGGATCGCCGCCACCATCCTATTTCGCGGAAAACAGAGGAAAAGGCATATGGATATGCCGCCATTCGAGAACAACCCGTTATAATTAAGGGTTGTTTCTTGTTATGAGGAGGGAAATCGATGAAAAAGCTGGTCGTGTTTGTTTTGGCGTTTTCTTTCTTAGGCGTCTTGGGCCATGCCCAGATATTGAAGCGTCCCGGCTCCGGCTCGGTCAAGACCGTCCAGAAGGTCGCGGTATATGATGAAGGGAAAGGTATTTTTATCCCTAGCGGATGGATGGGCGATGTGGGCGCGATAAAAGTCGAGCCCAAGTGCGCCGAAAAGCCGAAGAAGGGCAAATATTGCATGAAATGGACATATGATATTTCCAAGGACGCCAAGAACGGTTGGGCCGGCGTTTATTGGCAATATCCGGCGAACAATTGGGGTACCAAGAGCGGGCTCGATCTCACCGGCCACAAAAAACTTACTCTTTGGGCGAGGGGAGAAACGGGTAAAGAGGTCATAAATATAATAGCCGGAGGCATAAAAGGACAAGTTCCCGATTCGTTCATCAAAGAACTGAAAGGCACTAAACTCTCCTCTGAATGGAAGCAGTATACTATAGACCTTTCAGGCAGGGACCTTTCCAATGTCTCGGGGGGTTTTTGCTGGACGGCGGACAGCAAGCTAAATAAAGGGGCCGTAACTTTTTATTTTGACGATATACTCTATGAATGATCACATGCTCATCGATACGATAAAAAAGACAATTAAAAAGTACGGGTTGATAGAGAAGGGCGACAGGGTGATAGTCGCCGTCTCCGGTGGCCCGGACTCTACCGCGCTCCTGCTCGCGCTCAACGGTTTGAAACGCGAGTACGGCCTTAGGCTCCGCATAGCGCATCTCGACCACATGTTCCGCGCGGCCGGGGAGACGAAGAAGGACCGCGAATACGTATCGTCGCTTTCCAGGAGGCTTGGCATCCCCCTTATTTTTGAGCGGATCGATGTCCCCGCGTACGCCGAAGAGAGCGGGCTTTCGCTTGAGGAGGCGGCGCGCGAGAAGAGGTACGGATTTTTGCTCAAAGCCGCAAAGGACGCCGGCGCGAAAAAGATCGCTCTCGGCCATACCATGGACGACCAGGCCGAGACCGTCCTGATGAGGCTTATCCGCGGTTCCGGTTTGGGAGGCCTGCGCGGCATACCGCCGAAGCGGCCCCTCGACGGCGTATTAATAGTGCGGCCGCTTATAGAGGCCTGGAGAAAAGAGGTCGAGGAATATCTGAAGGGGAAGGGCGTAAAACCGCGCCTGGATGCCACTAATTTTATGCGTAAGTTCCTGCGGAACAGGATCAGGCATGAACTGATCGCCGTCCTCAAGAAATATAACCCGAACATCAAAGAGGTCCTTGCCAGGAGCGCGCAGAATTTCAGCTATGACTACGAGGCCCTTTCTGGCGCCGTAGACAAATCGTGCAAGGGATGCCTCAAGGCCAAGGGCGGTTCCGCGGCAGTGGACCTGCGGAGATTAAAAGGCAAACAAACAGGCATACGCCGCGGCATCCTGCGGAAGGCCATAGAGATATCAAAAGGGGACCTTCGCGGCATAGATTATTCCCATATCGAGGATATAGAGGACCTCATAAAAACGGGAAAAGGCGCTATGGATCTTCCCGGAAAGATGAGGGTCGTGAGGACAAAAGATGCCCTGATATTCGGCAAGACGGAAGCCGGGGCTGTTTTTCCCAAGGTGTTGAAACGGATATCCGTGCCCGGATCGACGTTTATCCCCGGGCTGAAATTGACCTTCGTTACGAAGTTCGCGGGGTCAAATGTGAAGCTGGGCGGATCGAAGTCCGCCGAATATGTCGATTTTGCGAAGATAAAAGGGCCCCTCTATGTAAGGACCTGGGAGAAGGGCGACAGGTTCAGGCCGCTCGGGATGGCGAAGGAGAAGAAATTGCAGGATTTCTTCATGGATTTGAAAGTCCCCCGCGGCAAAAGGGAGAGGGTGCCTTTGCTCGTCTCCGGCAGGGATATAATCTGGGTCTGCGGCATGCGGCTTTCCGACGCGGTGAAGATCGGTAACGTCACGGAACGCGTCCTCAAGATCTCATACAAGACAGCCTAATTCTCTTGCCTTTTACGGCGGCTTTCTGTTATAATCAAAACCTCTAAAGGAAGATCCCCGATGGCAAACGGAAATAAGAAGAAAAAAAAGAACAATCAAACCTTTTTTATAATACAACGGCTGGTTATGGCTTTGCTGTTCGTTGTGATTTTGATGTATGTCTTCCGCGAGCCGATGAACCTGCAGCAGCAGTCCGAGGAGATAAGCCTCTCCGACTTCACCAAATTACTCGTCGCCAAAAGAGTCGCGACCGCCGTAAAGAAAGACTATTCCATCACCGGGAAACTTGTCGGCGAAAAACCCTATAAAGTCTTCGTCCCGGATTTCTATCCCGAACTCAATACTCTCTTGACGCAGAATACCGATTTTAAGGTAAGCGTAAACAACGCGTTCTTGGCGAATTTCTTCTGGACCTTCGTGCCTGTCCTGCTGCTCATAGGGTTCTGGCTATACCTTTCCAGGAACGCTCAGGCGGCCGGCGGCAGGATATGGTCCTTTGGAAAGAGCCGCGCGCGCCAGTTCGCCGGCGGGGCGGTGAAGATCACGTTCCAGGATGTCGCGGGCGTAGATGAGGCGAAGGAAGAGCTCCAGGAGGTAATAGAATTTTTGAAGGACCCGCGCAAATTCACTCGCCTCGGCGGAAAGATACCGAAGGGCGTCTTGCTTATCGGCCCGCCGGGAACAGGGAAGACGCTCCTCGCCAAGGCGGTCGCAGGCGAGGCTGATGTCCCGTTCTTCTCCATAAGCGGATCGGATTTTGTCGAGATGTTCGTCGGAGTCGGCGCATCGAGGGTGCGCGACCTCTTTGAGGAGGCGAAACGCGCCGCGAAGTTAGGCGGCAAGGGCTGCATAATTTTCGTCGATGAGATCGACGCGGTCGGAAGACAGCGGTTCGCCGGCGTCGGCGGCGGCAACGACGAGCGCGAACAGACGCTGAACGCCCTTCTCGTCGAGATGGACGGTTTCGGCACCCAGGAAGGCGTCATAGTCATCGCCGCGACCAACAGGCCGGATGTCCTTGACAGCGCTCTCCTGCGTCCGGGTAGGTTCGACAGGGTAATTTACGTTACAGAGCCCGACATCATAGGAAGAGAGGCGATACTGAAAGTCCACGCGAAGAACGTGAAACTGGCGCCCGAAGTAGACCTGAAACTTGTGGCCCAGAGGACCGTCGGATTTTCAGGCGCAGACCTGGCCAATCTCGTAAATGAGGCGGCATTACTCGCTTCACGCAGGAATAAAGATGCCGTTACGATGGAGGAGTTGGGTGAATCGATAGAGAGGGTCATTGCCGGGCCGGCGAGAAAGAGCCGCGTAATGTCGGCGCACGAGAAGGAGATAACCGCCTACCACGAATCCGGGCATGCCCTGCTTTCGCTCTTGATCGCGAAGGCCGAGCCGCTGCATAAGGTAACCATACTTCCGAGGGGCATGGCAGGCGGGTATACGCTAACCGCCCCGACCGAAGACAGATATTATAAATCCAAGAATGAGCTCTTAGCCGAGATAACCGTGTCATTAGGCGGCCGCGCGTCCGAAGAAATTTTGTTCAACGATGTGACTACGGGCGCCAGAAGCGATATCAAAGTTGCGACCAAAATAGCGAGGCGCATGGTGACTGAATTCGGGATGAGCGACAAGCTTGGAAATCTTACTCTCGGGTATAGGCCGGACCAGATATTCCTGGGAAGGGACATCTATGAGGAAAAAAATTACAGCGACCAGACCGCATTGATCATAGACGAGGAAGTGAAGCGTATCGTTGATGAATGCTACATCCGCGCTAGACAGACGCTCATTGATAACAAGGACAAGTTGACCTCGCTGGCTATGAAGCTGTTGGATAAAGAGGTCCTCGACGTCAAGGAAGTAAAAGAACTCCTGGGGCTTTAATATGGACCTCCGCGTCATCGAGATAAAAGCCTTGGAGGAAGCGGCGGAGGAACTTGCCGCGCTCAATGTCCATAAGGGCGGCGTCGCGATAATGGCGCCCAAAGCGGTCACGAGGATAATAAAGATCGGCGGGATCGATTCCGTGGCGCTGAATATCCTCAAACAGGAGATGCTCTCGGCCGGAGGCGACTGCGCCGTCTCGTGGGACGCCTTCATAAGAAGGAACAAGGATTCCGAAGGTATACTGATCGGCACTATAGCGCAGATAAGCGAGGTCTGCGAGAAACTTGAAAAGCAGCCTTTCGGGCTTTCCGCGCTGGCGCAAAAGATACGGGCGCTTGAGGCGGGTTATTGCAGGAAAGATATTGTGCTGCGCGCCGGCAGATATAAGTTGAACCTGGGAAAGCGCGCGCATATAATGGGCGTATTGAATGTAACGCCCGATTCGTTCTCTGACGGCGGGATGTTTTTTGACAGGGAATACGCGGTCGGCCGCGGACTTAAGATGGAATCGGACGGCGCCGACATAATAGATATCGGAGGGGAATCGACGCGGCCCGGCGCCAAGCCGGTCCCGGCAAGGGAAGAATGCAGGCGGATCATCCCGGTGGTCAAGGCCCTGGTAAAGCGGCTTCGAACACCTGTTTCGGTCGATACCTCAAAATCTGAAGTCGCGGAAGCGGCGCTGGACGCCGGCGCGGCGATGATAAATGACGTCACCGGATTAAGAAGAGACCGGCGAATAGCAAAACTTGCCGGCAGGTATAAGGCCGCGTTAGTCCTGATGCACATGAAGGGCTCTCCGCGGACGATGCAGAAGGACCCGCGTTATAAAGACCTGATGTCGGAGATAGCGGACAGCCTGCGCAAAAGCGCCGCAGTAGCAGCGGAGGCGGGCGTATCAGGCGACAGGATCGTCGTCGACCCGGGCATAGGCTTCGGCAAGACGCTTGAGCATAACCTGAAAATATTGAATAAACTGGGCGAATTGAGGTCACTCGGTTACCCGGTCATGGTCGGGCCGTCGCGTAAGGCTTTCATCGGGAAGGTATCCGGCGCCGGGACAGGCGGCAAGGTCCCGCCGGAGCGGGGCAGGGCATTCGGTACCGCGGCGGCGGTGGCTTTGGCCATAAATGCCGGCGCGGATATCGTAAGGGTCCATGACGTGAAAGAGATGCGGCAGGTCGCGCAAATAACGGAAGCTATCTTAAATGTTTGAAGAAATTTTCGATCTATCGCAGGCGAAGACGCCCACCGAGCTCATCATAAAAGTCTGGAAACCGCTTATAGAGATCGGGACGATCTGGTATATGATCTATAAGCTGCTTGAATTCATAAAGGGCACGCGGGCCGTCCAGGTATTGCGCGGGATAATAGTAATAGCGGTCATATTCTTTCTTACCCAGCAGCTCCGTTTCGACGTCATAAACTGGATATTCACCAAACTCTTCGCGCTTTCGGTCATCGCCTTCCTGATCGTCTTCCAGCCTGAAATGAGGAGCGGCCTCGCCAGGATAGGCAGGGAGAAGGTATTCGGGAATATAATAACCGAAGAGAGGACCATAGAAGAGATCGCGAAATCGGTATCGATACTCGCCAGGAAAAAGATAGGCGCGATAATAGCGATACAGAGGGAGGTTAACCTCGAGCCGTATACGGAGAGCGGCGTCCAGTTGGACAGTACCATCACCAGCGAATTATTGAATACTATATTCATGCCCAATACGCCGCTCCATGACGGCGGGGTCATCGTCCACGGCGACAGGGTGGTCGCGGCCGGCTGCCTCTTCCCGCTGTCGCAGAACCCGGATATAAGCAAGCTGCTCGGCACAAGGCACAGGGCCGCAATAGGGTTGACCGAGGAGACGGATTCGGTATGCGTGCTCGTCTCCGAAGAGACAGGGATAATATCTATCGCGAACGCAGGAAAGCTCACGCGCGACCTGGACAGGGACCGTCTCATAAACCATCTGCGTTCCCTGCTCTACAGGCCAAAGAAAGAAAAGAAGTCGCACGTGAAATTGTCCATGGACCATTTTTTCAGGAAGAAGACATGAGCGATTGGTTCTCGAAAAATTTCTGGCTTAAGCTGGTCGCTTTTATTTTGGCGATCATAGTCTGGTCTTACGCCCGCCAGGAGTTGAAGAGCAACCCGGGCTATAAGGCCGAGAAGGCCCCGTATATCGAAGCCCCCGCAGTCGTCCCGCAAAAATAATAATCCAAAAATATGGCTAAATTAGGCGTCAACATAGACCACGTCGCTACTTTAAGGCAGGCAAGGGGAGGCATCGAGCCCGATCCTGTCCTGGCCGCCCGCGTATGCGAGGCCGCCGGTTGCGATTCCATCGTCGCGCATTTAAGGGAAGACAGGCGGCATATGCAGGACCGCGACCTTTATATATTGAGGAAGACGGTGAGGACACGGCTCAACATGGAGATGTCTATCGCGAGCGGGATCGTAAAAGCCGCGTTGGACCTGATGCCGGACCAGGCGACGCTCGTCCCTGAAAGGCGGCTGGAGGTCACCACCGAAGGCGGGCTCGATTGCATAAAATACGGAAAGCGCATCGCTTCGGCGGTCGATAAGCTCAGAGGCAGAGGGATAGCGGTGAGCCTGTTCATCGATCCCGCGCAGAAGCAGATAAAAGCGGCGCAGGCGACAGGCTGCGGATTTATCGAGCTCCATACCGGCGAATATTCTAACGCGAAAGATGAGCGCGAAA